>NZ_JAMXEX010000053.1 GCF_025370775.1 Ancylothrix sp. D3o
GATGATGCCAATATTCGGGGTTGTCTAGGAATTTGTGCCCTCGGCAAAATCTATACAGATTCTAATGGCAGAAGAGAAGGAGGATACAGCCCAATCACAAATGCCTGGAAAAATAGCTATATCATCCCCAGCGAATATGTCAACCAAATTACAACCAGCTTCAACAAATTACGACCGCTAAGCGAACGCACTGGATATGCCATTGCCTTAACTACTTTTGGAGAACCGAGCATTGGACTATTCACTGAAGATTTATCGTGGGTCAAAGATTACAAAGTTCCAGTCAATGTAGCGCCTCCCACCGGCTCTAACGTCGTCAGATTTCCCCCAGAACCCGGTAGAACCTCAGCCCAACCAGACGATGAATTAGAGGATAATCCGCTGGAGGAATTAGAGGATGAATTGTCTACACCAGAAGATACGAGGTTCATCCAATAAATCCCCAGCGCCAAGAGGATTTTATGCGTTTATCAAATCCTTTTTGCCAGGCAAATACTAGCCAGCCCTTCAATAAAGCTCCTCCCCATTTACCCCATCCCAATTGACATCCAAACAACTCACAACTAAAACTATTCACAGGAGAAACACATGGCACCGCAACGTAATCCGAACTTCCCTAATCCCAATAGTGGCCAAGATGAAGTGTATCCTACTTGGACAATGCCGGCATCTGATAGTAATAATGTCACGATTGTCTATGAACCAGATGGCCAGGGTAATATGACGGTTTACGAAACAAAAACCGTTGTTGTTAAAGAACCCCTGAGCAATTACAGTTCCCGTAATCCCAAATTATTCAGGTCTCATGCCGGTGGGATGTTTAAGGCACTGGTGAAACAGCCGCATTAAGAGTGCAGAAACAATCTTTGCTGTTATTGGGTTATTGTTCACCTTGTGGCTAATTGTTGCAATTGGCTGGCGTGGGGTAACTTCTTCTCAAGCAAAAGCTACAAAAACGAATTCCCCTACACCGGCCTCAATTTGGTTCAGATAATGGAAACTTTGAAGAAATGGTGGAGTTGTCTGAACCCTACGATGAAACTGTTAGTCGTCATTGCAATAACTTCATTCATTCTGAACTTACTGAAACCGGGACGAATAACTTATCTGGGGGAGGAATCAGTAAGGAATGGTATTAAATCAATTCAAACTTCTACTCCCCCCAATACTGATAATTTACCCAGCGGTAATCCCAGAAAAGATACA
This sequence comes from Ancylothrix sp. D3o, assembly GCF_025370775.1. Taxonomy (NCBI): domain Bacteria; kingdom Bacillati; phylum Cyanobacteriota; class Cyanophyceae; order Oscillatoriales; family Microcoleaceae; genus Ancylothrix; species Ancylothrix sp. D3o. The sequence continues at coordinate 1,207 of NZ_JAMXEX010000053.1, forward strand.
AAAGCCGCTTGTGCAATACCAGATTTCTTTGGCAGAACAATTGATCTTTGCAAGGAACAGAAGAAATGAAACTCAAGTTTACTGTGGAGACAACTTATGAGGGGACAAGACCGGCATCAAAAGAAGCAGTACCACCGGCATCCCCCACCGAAATACCACAGTCACCGCGTAGCGATAGTGCTACACCCCCAATATCAGCATCGATGCCAGCATCCCAAAACCCCCACAAAAGAGAAGATTATCAATATCCACCACCGGCACCACCGGCACCTCCGCCATATCCACCACCACCATCGGCATCACAATATCCACCGGCACCGCCATATCCACCGACACCGCCATATCCATCGGCCCCGCCATATTCATATCCACCGGCACCACCACCACCACCGCCCCATCCATATCCAGCTTCCCCATTACCACCGGCACCGCAATATCCGCCACCTCCATATCCATATCCGCCACCCCCGTACTATCCCACAACATCACCGCCACCCCCGTACTATCCACCTCCACCGTACTATCCCCCAACATCACCGCCACCGGCACCACCTCCACCAGCAGCCCCTCCACAGAAGTCGGCACCACCAACTGATCTTGAAATCAATTCTGCGCTCGAAAATCGCAGCTATTTTGATTGTCTGTTTGGTTGGATTACAATTATTACCGGCACCAACTTGGGAAAAAATAGAAAATTTACCACCGGCTCAAATATTGCGCTCAATAGTAAACCCAACTGCCGCTCCACCAGTTCCTTCTTCAAAACAGCAATCATCAATTTTATTACATGGCCCACCTGTTTTTCCTCTAGCTGGAATATCAGGAAAAGATGCGGTGGCCGGTAGTATCCCCGGTGATTGCCGACATGATCGGAGCCTGCACCAGAAAACACGCCGGTGTTGATTACAGTGCTACTCCGGGGTGGCCGGTGCTTGCAATTGAAGCGGGAACAGTTAACGAAGTAAAACCCGATTCTCCTGTTGGTGGAATTATTGGAATTAAATCCACAAACTTAAATGAAGTTTATCGGTATGTTCATTTAGATCGTGATTCGGTGCGCCCATTTAAAGTCGGTGATTTTGTAGAAAAAGGAAGTGTTATCGGTTTAATTGGCCCTACCTTTCCTGGTTCTTCAGGGCCACACGGTCACTTTGAGAGATACTTAAATGGCAAATTAGATTGGAAAATCCATGAACATTTGAAAACAGCAGTTGCTCTCCCCAAACCATGAAACCCAATACTATTGCAGTGGTAGCGTTGGGTGTTCTAGGATTTGAAATATTCAGGAATCCCCCTACTACTATCGCCCAAAGTACAATCTTTAACTCCAACATCCCAGCCAACATTTCCACAAGAAAAATAGCATTATCTGCCGGCCATTGGATTTATGCTCGTTCTGAAACCGGCGCCCCTGGAGAAAAAGAAATGAACAAATTAATCGTCGAAGCACTCCAGCCAATGTTAGAGGAAACTGGGTGGAAAGTTATCCGTCCTGATTCACCGGCCATGATGAAAAAGTGGAATGTTTGGGAGCAATATATCGCCGACATTCCCACATTGGAAAATCAAAATTATCAAGTTCTGGAAATTCATGGTCAACCGGGTCGGTGGGGGACGGGGGTTATCGGTAATCCCCACGACCCCTTTGATCACAAACTAATCAAACAATTCGGGATTTTAAAAGCTGACCGAGGCCGGTATGGCGTGACAAGAGTTGGACGTAATGGCACGATTTTAGAAGCCTTTGCCTCAGACCAGCTTCCCTCAACTGCTGAGGGGAAACAAGAACTTGCTCAACAACTTGCTAGAACAATCACCGATGCTCTCAATGAACCATGAAATTTATTTCTATCATTGCTTTAATGATTTTAATAGCTGTTTGGTATGATGCTTCCCCAAGAAAATCCCAATCAAATGGCAAAAATACATCCAGCCTTTCCACTATCCCCACTATCCCCGCAGACAAGGTATTTGAGTATTTCACAGAAGTAACACTAAAGTCTGAGTTTGGCAGTTCAGATAGTGGGCTAATTAAGAAATGGATGGTTCCCATAAAGCTAGAGATAGCCGGTCTTCCCACTCCCGCAGATTTACAAACGGTGGAAGCTGTCACCCGTGAATTAAAACTACTGCGCCGATTACCGATTGAGGTAGTAAAAGCAAACACTGGGAATATGCGCGCTCCGGTTTACCCCAGAAGAAAACTTTAAGAAATTTATTCCCACTTATCAACCCGGTAATAGCGGTTTCTTCTGGTTGAATTGGGATGAAACCAAACAAATCACAGGCGCAGAGATTTTAATCTCCACCACAGGTCTCTCTCAAAAAGAACGTTCCCATTTAATCAGAGAGGAATTAACACAGGCATTTGGGTTGCCGGCGGATTCAGACAAATATCCAGAGAGCATATTTTATCAGCAATGGACTGAGATTACTGAGTATTCATCCCTAGATAAAAAGTTAATCAAAATGCTGTACAACCCGCAAGTTAAGCCGGGGATGAATGAAAGTCAACTAGAGAAGCTGTGGAGGGAGAACCGACTATGATTAATCCCACCGGCCTCTCCATCATTGCTCTTTCCACTTTAGGATTAGCTATTGTCGGTCAACCTATTTCAACACCGGCACCCAGACAACCAACTCTATCCAGTCACCCATTATCAGGAGCAGTTAAAAACGGGAATCTCCAAGCTTTCTTACAAACAATTGCTTTTGCGGAGGGCACTGCCAGCCCAGATGGCTATCGAATGATGTTCAGCGGCCAATTATTCAATTCTTTTAGTGAACACCCTAATGTCAATAATTGCTCACTTTATAAAGGGAAACCTTTGTGCAGTACGGCAGCCGGTAAATACCAATTCCTCAAACCAACGTGGGATGAAGTCGCTCGTAAATTGAACCTCAATGATTTTAGTCCCGAATCCCAAGATTTAGCTGCTGTCCAATTAATTAAACAGGCCGGTGCATACCAAGATATTCTGGCGGGCCGGTTTGATGATGCTGTATTTAAACTTGCACCTACTTGGGCATCTTTCCCAACGGCTGAAGGGAAAAGCTACTACAACCAACCATCCAAAAAGCTGACTGATTTACGCAGGGTTTACCTGGGGGCCGGTGGTAATTTCCAGTCCAAATAGCTACTGATAAAAAGATAAAACCATGACTGCCAAAAATGATGAATCTGCGATTTGCATAGATAAGAAGATAAAACCGCCCATGAAGGCGAGGCATTGACCGACCATTCTTATTAAGGATACACCGGCTATAAACGAGATTTCCATCCACAAATACTTTTTTAGGGCATTCTACTGCTCCTATGCCGTGTCCTCTACCGACACACCTGGAATTGGTTCTCTCAATCTGCTGTTTTTTTAAAGCTATTTGAGTTTCAAAAATAGCAAAATTTATAAAAGATTGGTTATAATATTAATCGTATTTACGAGTTAAGAAGCCCTATGCCAGAGATTACGAGATTTTACGGTATCATTATTAAAATTTTCTTTGCAGATCATCCGCCCCCGCATTTTCATGCAATTTATGGTGAATATAATGCTCTAGTTAGCATTGAAACATTAGAAATAATTGAAGGTGATTTACCTAATAGGGCTGAAAAGATGGTGATGGAGTGGGCCACTCTATACCAAAAAGAACTGTTGTCTATGTGGAACAACCAAGATTTTTGTAAACTTCCCCCTTTGAAATAATCTATCTATTATGAAACCTCCTCGTATTGTTTCAGCAAAAGCCATTGATAATCAAACTTTGGTTATAAAATTTACCAATAATGAATTCAGAAAGTACGACATCTCTAAATTGCTAGAGAATCCCATGTTTGCTAAATTTCGCAACCCTACGGTTTTAAAAAACTTTAGAATTGAGGAAGGTGGTTATGGGTTAGTCTGGGATGAAGATGTTGATATTAGTGAGTATGAGCTTTGGCAAAATGGAAAAAGTTTCACACCAGTTGATAGCAGATGAGATTGTCTAATTACTTATTCAACTTGAGCCTAGTAATTCGATAAAATACTAGGCAGCAGAGCTATCGCTGTTGCGGTATTTCTTGATGCAGAGCTAGGTAATGACGATAATCATTTGCCCATTCTATAAATAGAGCATCATCTGGTACTAACCCTTGATTGTATTGCTCAAAGAATTCTTCAGATTCCATCTGATGCCGTTTTTCATATAAACTCAACCGCTTTTGGACGGCAACTAAAGCATCTAATGGCGATGTGTATTCAATGGTTTTTTTACGCATTGGCTTTTTATCCCCTATGATGCCTGTTTAACTATATGCCCCTACTTTCGTGCTATTTAGCTATAAATTCTTTTGCCCATACAAAGGGAATATCTGCTGCCTCCGCAGCCGCTTTATCTTCTGGTCTGTCTCCCACAAACAAACACTCCGAAGCATTGTGTATGTCCCGCGCCAAAAGGAGCATCCCTGGCCCAGGTTTTCTGAATTTCCCCTGAAGCTTTAGCTCTACCGTCTGATTAGAAGTAGGACTATAGAGAATATGGTTGTCTTGCCAATCCTCGTTTCTCCAATAGCGTAGACATTTTTTACCTTGCAAATCAGGGCAGAAGTAGCATTCTTCAATCTCAGGGAAAAGTTCTAAGCAAAATCTCATCTCTTGCATAGCTTCTTGTAGGGTTTTATGGCCGGCTTCAACACCCCCTTGGTTGGAGCAAATAACAATATTCCAGCCATCTTGCTTGTATTGGGTTACAACTTTTTGTACACCTACAATAGGCTTTTGATCCCAAGGGTTCTGAACGAATCTCTGCCTTGACTTTGGTTTAACAAGAGTCCCATCTTTGTCAAGTAAAAGTAACGGTGGCTGAGTTGTCATTATTTTAGGTTGCCTACTAAATTTTGTTACATTGACTAAACATACATTTCCGTAATTCTGATTGGTTGATGGGCTTGAAAGTTTTACACTTTAAGCTTCTGGAGTAAGGGTCAACCCGCGATATACTTGCTCAATAGGGAATGAGAGATTGATGCTTTTTAGTTCAATGGTGTCACCGGCCCCGTAGTTAATAATCATCCATTGCCCTGCATCGTTTTTGTGGTATAGGTCGATTTCGATGGAGGTAGAGCTAACCAATAAGTAATCTTTCAATACCGGGTTATTTTGATACATTCTGAATTTACCACCCCTGTCGTAAGCTTCTGTGCTTTTGGAGAGAACTTCGACGATTAAGCAGGGGTAGGTAATATATTGGGTTGTTGTTTTATCCCGTTCGTCACAGGTGACGCTAACATCTGGATAGGTATAATTAGAGGTTTGGGCAATATTAACTCTCAGGTCTGAGGTAGCTGTTTCGCAACCACTTCCTTCTAAATGGGTAGTAAATAAAGTAATCAGTCGAGCGGCGAGGAGGCTATGATTTTTACTACCACCAGTCATGGCATAAACTTGGCCGTTAATCAGTTCATGTTTTTCTAGTTGCTGAGATTCCCAGACAAAATATTCTTCAGGGGTAAAGTTTGGGGGATTATCTTTGGCAGCGATCATAATGGGGATGGCTCCTCTATAGCTTAATTAATGATTTTATTTTATTCTAACAAACTTCTTTGAATTAAACCTTTATTAACTTATCCTGTGAGATTAGTATGATAAAAATAGCTTGGATTTTTTTGATTGTTGGCAAGCATAGAAATAATTTTTATTATTGATTAGGGAATAAAGTAGGTGAATTTTCCGTGCTACTGATTTACGGTATGACTGGCCTATTTTACAAGTTATAGAAACCAATATCTATCAAGTTTTTCGCTTCGGGCTTACTTTTTTCATACCCTGATTAAGCAACGCCGCCAACTGTACCTTGGTTTGATACGGATAAACTATTGCTAACCACCGGCACCCCAGGCTGAAAGTTCCCCACCCCTAATCCAAGAATAACTATCAAGCAGCAAGCAGACAAAATGCACACATAAAGCTCTCTGTGTTCTTAATTACAATCATCATCCATTCTGCACCATCCAAATCAGGATACCCAAAATTTGCTCAACCGGCAACAGGGGATAATCAGTCAAATCAATCGTAACCGTTTGCCCTTCGAGTTTCAGAAACCGCCAAACTGTACCACTTGTAACTGTTCCGTAAATCGTAGTTAGGGGCTGCTGTTTCTGTTGATTAAAGCGTTGAGCCGCCACCATTTCGGCTAAACATTGTCCTAATCCTGGTTTCAAGTCTTCCTTCTTCGCTTCCACCAAAACTACCGCCGGTGCCTTAATATACAACTGTTCTGGAGAGCGACTAATTAAAAAATCTACATAGCCGGTCAAATCAACCTCTGGCTGCACGTTAAACTCTTCACCAGAAAATATGCTAACTGCCCCATTAAGCTGACGTTTTACTTCTAATAAGATAGGATTAATAATGCCTTCTGAACGAGCTTTTTCACTACCTACCGCAACGGCCCAAGGCACAGTTTCTTTTAAGGTATCTTTGAGCAAAGAAGTTGGGTTAATTGGAGGAATTTCTGGCAAAAAGCGTTCGCCTTCAACAATCGTCAGTTGAAAATCATCTACAGCTTTACTAAGAGTAAATTTGCTATATGGCATACATTTTTACGCAAGACGCTGATAAAGGTCATGGTTTTTATTCAGGACATATTCTGTAGCCTTTTGATAGGATAAAAAAGACGGTTTAATACTAAGAATTAATTGCCCTTCCTGTTGAGTCAGTTCAACTTCTTGGCTATCTCCTAATAATTCTTTAGGAATTATAACTCCCTGCTCCGTAACTTTTAATTTCATGGGTTTATTCTTTGCTCATTTTATTAACTTTGATTATATCACTTACTCAGTAAAAGTGTAAATCGTTCAAAGACCAATTATCCTGGCCGACAGAATAACCTCACATTTCCTATAGACATTCGCCTCTGATGTAAGCCACCAGTTTCTACCAGTATCTTCGAGCGATGTCGAATACTGGTCATACAGTAATAAATATTCAATAAAGGTTAGGGTTAATTATTTTAAGCAACAATAAGCGCCAATTGTTTACAAGCATCCCAAGCAAATGCTTTTAAGAACCGGCCCTGCCAAATGCCTAACTTGTGCCATACCAGTTTTTAATAATCAGTTTCCCACTCATCCAATATCCAAGCCTCACCTTGAGGATATTCCCAAGGTGGAGCAGCAAACAATCGCATCAAACCGGCATCCTACTCAATATGAGTTTGGCCAAAACTTGTTCAACCGGCATTGCTCGGATATTCACCACTTAAGTCAGTTGTTGGCAAACATTCCAAGCAAACGCTTTTAAGAATCGGCGCTCCCAAATCCCTAACTTTTTCCATACCAAGCTTAAATAACCATCCGTCGCCCATTCACCCGATATCCGAGCCAAGCCTTGAGCATATTCCCAAGGTTCAGAAGCAAACACCCGCATCACACCGGCACCCCACTCAACATCATCATCCGAGTAGGTCGGTGGTGGTGGTGGTGGAGAGGCCGATGGTGGTGCTTGATTATTGGCCATTTCTTCCAGCACCTCTGGTAGATAGATTTCAGCAAAGAACCGAGCAGTATCATCTAGTTGGGGGGGTGTTAGTTTTCCTTTTAAAGCTTCTATAAGGGAAATTAACACCCTCTTCACCGGCTCAAACCCACCCATCACACTGGCCATCTGGCTGATTCTTCCCCGTGTCACCCCCACCGCCGCTGCAATGCTAGAAGTCGTACAGGCAACACCGGCAGCCAAAGCATCCCACATAGAAGAAATCATGGCCCTTTCACGCTGAACCCCCTTAGTAGCCGCCGCCAAACAAATATCAGCAACATCCACAAATTCAACCGAACAACCTGGATAAAACCTCTCAAGCTCAATGGCCACATTCTGAGGATACTGATCTGATACCAACCAGCAGGTCTTAGGTTTATCTGATAGCTGGGCTCTTAACCGGCCCACCAATTGGACAACCTCCGCCATCACCAACCGTTCCACCCACCGGCCAAAACTACCACCAAGATGTGTTGGTTCAACAGCTTGACCTCTTGTTGCTGCCCATGCCATCGCTAGTGCCCCCAGGTTGGGGAGTGGAGAACCGATAGCAATCAACTGGTCACAATCACGGAAAGCATTACTACCTCGATTATCCAAGAACCAGTAGCCAGAAATTGTACTTGAAATATTGGTCAGATATTTCTTGAATTCAATTATGCCGGTGCTCTCTGGAAAGAATTGTGTGAGTGAAGTGATTAAATGGTTGATTCTCTGTTGCTGGCTAAATACACCCTCGGTTTC
>NZ_JAMXEX010000054.1 GCF_025370775.1 Ancylothrix sp. D3o
GTCGTGGCTGGCTGCTATTTCCACATCTCTTAAGCTTTTGAGTTTGTTAACTCTTAAAATGGTTTGAGCGTTCATGCTGTGAACCTTCTAACACTATTTCTCGGATTTCCTTAACCGCCTCTTCTGTTTGGGTTAAGACGTTAGCCGGCGGCGTTTTACTTTTAAGCAGGGTATTTGGCAATAGCCGTTTTAATTGATTAAGCAAGCCTAATGTCTTGCCGGTCAATTGGATAATTCTTGAGCGGCTGGTCTGTTTTTTCATTTTGGTTAAGACGAATTTAAGAAGGCTTGGCTTACCATCAAGGTTTTCTATAACTCGTGACAACCAAGCTTTTTATTAAAGTAGATCATCTCTTAGCCACATACCTCTAACCAAAGTTATAAACTCACTTAAAATCGTTTCCGAGCTTACCCTTCTATCTTCTCAAACTCTTGTCTCATCTGGATTCTACATCTATCCGGTGTGACACTCATCCCCTAATAGCGAAGGTTCCTACAATCAGGCCGGTGGCTGTTTTAGGTACTCCATAAAATATGATTGATGATTACTATAAACTTATTATTGCCTAACTCTTTGACAGTTGTAACGGGTATAAGTCGGTGATTACTTGTAGGCAGAACGTCTGTAGGTGCCGGTGCTAACAATTATTCAGGGTCTAGTTTCTTTGTGACCAATGAGCATTGAATAATATTTTATCTCCCCTGTCAGATGAGCCTAGCTAACCAGAGTTTATCTAGCTACAATAACCCTGAATCTAAGCCGCATTATCTACTACCATTTGTAGCTAATGACGTGCTACAACCTACCCCCTGTTATGGTTCCCCAGGCAAAACAATATATTTACTTTTGTAACGAACCTTAAGCAAATCTAAAGGAGGGCTGAAGAGGAAATGTATAGTCTGGTTGTTCTGTGCAGCGATATGGTGAAAAGTGGGGGCCGGTGAAACGCTGAAATGAAGGTGTCTTGAAAAAAGCGGAGTGAGTGTCCGCTTTTTTTCCTTCCCCCATTTTAGCACATCGCAAATTCAGTTAGACATCGAACAACGCTTTTTTCCCCAAGCTAAGATATCAGCAAAATTTGCCATATAAAACCCGAAATCTGCCATACAAGATGGCAAGAAAAATTGTAAATTTATGATATTCTATCAGGTGTTCAATCTGAAGTATATGGCAAAAACGGGGTTTTATATGGCAAAAACGGGGTTTTATATGGCAAAAATATTTAAGTAATAATACTTACCAAATTTTAAGGGTATGGAGTTTCCCCAAGAATGTAGTTTGACTGTAGTATTGCTCTGTTTCTGTTTGGTTGGTTGCTGTTTAATTTGAGAGGTTAGGGCTGGGAAAGAGATTATCGGTTGGGGCAAGGTTTATTTTGTAGAAAAAAGTTTAGCAATTCAGATAAAAATCCTTTTTTAGAGAAAAGAGTAATTTCTTATAATTAACTTTGTGAACTATTATATTTTATGGAATAGCTAAAAATCGAACGAATTAACTAGAGTTTTTATGTACAGCAACTTTTATGGTTGTGGTGCTGCAATAAAAGTAAGCAAGCTCAAGTAATTATCTTTTATTGATAAGGCTCAACAGTAAGTTTGGGAAAATAATACAGTGTAAGATAAAACTCCCTATGGGTGTGTGGTTGCGGAGTATCGCGTAGAAAGTTTATCTTTCTAAAGATAGAAGCCATCTAAATTTAATACGGCTTATAAAGAAAGCAGAAAGGACACAGAACATCAGTTGCTAATAGCAACCTGGTGAGCAAACATAACTTTATCTTTGGATGGTACTAGCAACAAACAAAAGCACCCTTTATGGAGGGCTGGCTTTCTGTATTACAGACTGCTTAGTTGGGTAATACTCTTGTTACCTTAATGGTGATATCTTTACATCGGCTTTGTGTGTCTGGTGGTGAGTGGTAATGCTCCATTTACCGGGGAAAGCACTACTGGGGTTTGCCCAATCTTATAAGAGAAGGGCTATCTTACTAACTACTGGCTCGTGCCAAAGTTAGTAGTTTTCTCAGTTCATTACTACGACAGAAGCGAGCAAATTGCGTTGCCTAATCACATCTTTTGTAAGCCTAATATGGGACTACCGTTTTTAGTAAAGTCCGATTAAAGTTGGAGGATTGTTAATCGGTCATAAAATTGTGGTGTGGTGTTTTTGATGGCAATGAGCGTGCGAAGCGTTTTGTTTCAAGCAGGGGGCTTTGTTGTATCAGATTTAGGTAAGGGGAGAGACACATCCTTTCCAAACAATAGTGATTGAAATCTTGACGAGGTAAAATGGCTACAAAATTGAATACCAGTCCCCAAAAGCTACTTATGGCGCTGGATGTAGGGGGGAAAGGAACCAAGTGCATTTGCAGTTTACCAGGGAGCACTCCAATTTCAATTTGGCTAGATCCAGAAGTTATTCCCATTGGCTATGAGGCTGTTAAAGATGTACAAAACTCATCGGGTGCAGCAGATCCAGAGAATGCTTGCTGGATAGGATACGATGGTCATTATGTAGCGGTTGGTTATTTGGCCCGAAGGAAGTTTTGGGGAAATTCGAGGCTGGCTGAATTGAAGATAGCAACTGCACCCTGGAAAGCTTTAGCAGCAATATGGGTAGCAGCCCAGAAGTTGAAGTTAGGTTCTAAATTTGAAGCTGTTGTCTGGGCATTATTACCTGGTTCTGAAATAGGGGGAGCGGCCCAATTCAAGAAAGATTTAACATTGATGGCAGCTAATTTTCAAACGCCTACCGGCCCGCATCAAATTAAGATCGAAGAATTCAAGTGTTTACCAGAAGGAGCGGGAGTATTTCTGTCTGTTACCACTAAGCCTGAGTATGTGCCGGTGGTTAGAGAGAAGGTAGTAAGTGTGGCCATGATTGGGTATCGTAATGCCTCAGTAATTAATTCGTGGAAAGGGGTACTAGATGTAGGAGGTACTAGCCCATTAGGGATGGAAAAACTGGTGGCAGCCGTTGCTAATAAAACAGGGGAAGATGCGGAGATATTGCTTAAGACAATTGTAACGTTAGGTTGGAATCCAATTCCTAATGATACAAGGGGTATCAGGCAAGGAATGTTGCTAGAAAAAGCCATCAAAGATGCCCAAGAAAGTTATTGGATGGCTTTACGCTCATGGTTGTTAAATACTATTCCCAAGGATGCTGGGCTGTTAGTATTTTGTGGGGGCACGGCTGACTATTTGAGGCCGGTGTTAGAGAAAGAATTTGGGCTGCATTATAAACTTGATTGGCATGGGCCGATTATGGTTTCTTCACGTTTGGATACTCGTTTGTTGGGAAATCGGTTAGCAGATGCCTATGGAGTGTTCCGATTAATAATCGAATCACAAAAAGTGGAGAAATAAAACTATGTCAAAGCAAGAAGACTTTAGATTTCGGTATGCTCCACAGAAGGGAACAGAAGATGCGTATTTGATGGCCTATCTAATGAAACATGGGTTGTCAGAACGCAGAGATGAGATTATTTTGCCGGCCCTTCGTGCCTTTTGGCTACCCTTTGCGTTAAAGGCAGGGAATCTGAACAAAGAAATAGTGAAGAAATGTGGTTTAAAAGAAGTCAGCAATTTAGCATATCAGATTGATGTGCTGCGGCATGATTTGCGTCTTCCCATTCCACCTTCGATTTTACAAAAAGGTGGAGAAATTGGGGAACATTCTTCTAAGAAGAATGCGGATAAACCTGTTGGAGACATAGAACCAGAAGACACCGACAAAATAACTTACTCCCAAAAGTCGGATATGTTGATTAAGTTTGGTGGATTGTAAGATTGGAGTGAATGATGCCAAGAACAAAATCAAGCAGAAATAAGAATGTTGAGCCCTCTCTAAATTCAGAGGAGTTCCAGCCTATATCGACAACGCTTTCACCGACGGAAATTAGCGACCCGCTTGCTGAAACTACAGAGTCTGTGGAAGCAGTACAACACGATGTGGCAGAAACAAAAATGTTTGAACCTGTGTCATTAGTGGAGTCGCAAGAAGATAGCGATACTTCCCCATTACCCCCCCAATTAGTGGCGGTTGAGGTAGACAAATTTATCTCGGAGTCTTGTAGAGAGGTTCTGCCAGAAAGTCTGTACGGGGTGGTTGAGGTTCCCAATAGTGCTGATTTGCTGCAATCAAATTCACTTGAAAAGAGTGATTCTGTAGAATATGGGTCGGCCAAACCCCATCCTGATAAAAAGAGTCCCAAAAAACGCATCCATTTTTGGGGTGGGGAATCAGGAGGTGTAGGAAAATCCACCGGCTGCAAAGCAATGATTCACTATCTGGATGCAACATTAGGCCGTCAAGATTTTCGGTTGATTGATGCCGACCGCAGTAAACCAGATGTCAAAGATGCGTATTCTACGGCATTAGGTGAGCGGTGTTTGGAAGGCTTTTTCTCAGAAGCCACTGATTTATTCAGCAAAGCGGATGAGATTCTAAATGCGGCATTATATGGGGATGTGGTAGTTAATCTACCGGCCTCAGTTGGAGCGGCCCTAGAACAGTGGGTGAAGAATACTGATTTAATCCTGGTGGCGGCTGAATCGAATATTGAGTTAATTGTGTGGTTTGTCAGCAACGGTAGCCCCGATAGTATGCGCCTGTTCTATGAAAGTTTGCAACAATGGGGAGCCGGTGTAAATCATGTTTTAGTCCGTAATTTAGGATTGAATCGTAACAGCGAAGTGTGGGAAAAATTCGCAGCTTCAGATGAATACCAAAAAGCCAAACAGCAGCATGGCTTTAAGGAATTTGATTTGCCGATGTTATACGACGCGGGCAAAATATCAGGAGCGACAGTTCCCCTCCAAAACTTTGCGGCCAATCCTCAATTATTGGGTATTGCCGGTGCATCCCGTACTCGTAAATTCCTCAAAGATGTGTCAGCCTCCTTTGATGCCACCGGCCTATTTGAAAGGCCATCTGTGACAAGTTGATTTGGAGGTTGACCGGCCCCCCAGGGATATCTGTGAGCGAAACAGCTTCTCACCACCGGCCCCGTTGGGTGATTGGGGAAAAAACAGTTCCATAGGCTTATCTGAAACACCATCTTTTGCCAATTGATTTCGCTATCACCGGCTTATTGGGAAGCCCCTCTTTCCCCACTTGATTATCGGTATCACCGGCCCCGGCTCGGTACTCTGTTCTTCAATAAGAGGTTCTCATGGCATCTGAATTGAAAGGAGCGATTCATATAGTAGGGGGAGAACTCCCCGGTGTCGGTAAGTCGGTAGTCAGCCGCCTGTTATGTGAATGGTTGGGGGACTATGCTGGTCTGGTGGATGCTGACCCAAAACAAGATGCTGGTTGCTACTTCGATAATCGCTTATTCTGCTCCTCTCCCGCCCCTTTGCCAGAAGGGGCATACTGGGGGGATGATATTCTACAGTTTGCCATAGATGGAGGGTTGGCAGTAGTTAATCTCCCTCCCCATTGTTGGGATGAAATACAAGCGTGGTGGCAAGCAGTTGAGTTATTTGATTTAGCGTCTCGGGAGGGGATTGGTTTGTGGTTGTGGTGGGTGGCCGGTGCTAATGCTGAAAGTATGGAATTATTCATGCAATCAGTAGAAACTTACGGGTCAATGATGCCTCATATTTTGGTAAAAAACCGACATTTATTTAATTGTTGGGATGTTGGAGAATTATCAAAATGGCAGGAATTCTGGTCGGAAGTGGAAAGCCGGCCCACCTTTAAAGCTTCTCAGATGCGCGGGGAATTATATAGTTTGGAGTTCCCTAAATTATTCTGGGTAGAAATGCAACGGTTATCGCAGGACAAAATAAAATTTACAACAGCCATCACTTTAAAAGAACCTCCGGGTTCCCCTAGAGCCGACTGTTATAAATTTTTCCTAATGAGCCGGTCACGCTATTGGCGATTTGTGAATAAAGCATTCACAGCAATTTCTACCATTTTAGGTGAACGTCCCTTATTAGAGGATGTTGAACCCACCGAAGAATATGAGGATGAACAACAGTTTTTAGTAGGTGATATTCCATTTTGAGGAGCTTGCTTTTGATGGCAAAGCCTTGTGGTGGAAAACCCAGACTACATTTCCACCACCGGCGTCTGAGATGAACAAAAATCCCCGAAATTTCTTCCCACCACCGGCATCTGGGATGCAAAAAAAACAGCGAGCATTCCCACCACCGGCATCAGGGATGGAAAAAAAACCCCAGAATAGGTGAGTCGGCGTCTGAGATGAACAAAAATCCCCGCAGATGGAGGTTTTCACCACCGGCATCAGGGATGGAAAAAAAAACAGCGAGCATTCCCACCACCGGCCCCCATCCCCGGTGTCTGGGATGAAAAAAAAAGCCCCGGTGGGGGGGACTGACACACGGGGTAGTCCGTGTGTCGGATGTGCAGGCTAACCTTTCTTGGGTTTGCGCTGGCCTTTCTTCCCTTTTGGGGCGGATTTGGGTGGAGTAGCCACAGGTGCTTCTTCGGATGCCGGTGCATCCAGTTGGTCTGGAGTTAGTTCGGGTGCCGGTGCAACCAATTGTTCCTCTGTCGGTTGGGATGCCGGTGCAGCCACTTCTTCTGGGGTTCGTTGGGCTGTCCACCAAGCAGCAATGCGTTCTCGACGAGAAGCGCGCGCTTCGAGTTTAGCTTGCTTATTGGCAATGTAGGCTTGGAATATTTCATCCAAGTTCTTAAAGCCACGCATGAACAACCATTTCACTAATTGTGCGCCGGTTGCGGTACCCAACAGGACAAAGCTGCCTTCATCAAGCCAAAGCTTTTGGGCATCGGCATTAGCTTTAAGGCCGTACCATTGGTTATTCGTTTGGAGTTGTTGCTCCTGGCCAATAATTTGAATGGCAACTTCTTTGAGAGCGAACTGTTGGTTACTGGTGAAAGTTAACATGATGTTATCTCCAAATTGTTCATCAGTTTTTGGCGTCAGCCACTTTCGAGGGATGGCTAAACAACCCATAGTGTTAGCAATTGCTTTTCCTCTATGGATTCATTTATTGATGGCGTTAGCCACAAAAAGCTTTTAGGGATAGTTGTGGGGAATAAAATACGAAGGACACAGGGATAAATAGCAGGTGGTGCCGGTGTATATCTCGGCCTTTTCAAAAGGACTTAATGTTTTTGTAGAAAAATGGAGGTAAAGAAATTATGGTGGTTAATAATGGCAGAGTAGAAAATCAAGAATCTGATTTTGCTGAGGAATTACCTGGTGGTACCAGGCCAAACTCGTTTTATGTAGAGGGAGTGACGAGGGAAGATTTATTAAAGTGGTTTTCACCAGAAACAATACCCGCTAGTGTTGAGGAATTCAAACAGCAGATACTAGAAACCGCAAAAAGTGTAGGGATGGATGAGGATGATCCTGCTTTTGGGCAAGCTTTAGCTCAAATGCGGTTGGATTTATTAATTCGGTTAATGCCGTTAATTTTTGATAAAGTGTTTTTCAACTGGCTAGAAGCTGTACGAGAAGTAAAAGAAGAGCAGAAAGAATGGTTAGATGAAGTGAAAGAGGAGATTATGGCATACCAAGAGGCCGGTGTGATGGGGATGCGGTCGGCAATTGCTAGAGCAGTTGAAGAATTAGTGAAGGATACTGAAAGACAGAAATCTCGACAGTTTTTTTCATCTTTAATACCGGCTATGGGAGTATTATTGGCTACCTTGGGGTTAGGCGTGGGGTTGGGGTGGGGCGTTGCGAGAAGCTTTCAAAACCCTCCCCAAAGTTCACCGACATCAATGGTGCAATAACTGCTTTGCCATAAAGTATTTACTCAAACATTAACCCATAGAATATTCGGTAAACTGCCGCATAAAGGGGGAATGGAAACCTATTACAATATCTTGTTTCTCAACCCCCATTGACATTAGCTCATGGGCAATATCCACTTCTGTCCCATTCCACTGAATCCATACTTTTTCTCCCTCAATATCAATATGAAGTATTACACCAAAAACCCGGTGTTCATTATTCCAACCAACATGGAGAATTTGATAATGATCACGTTCACTATCTAAGAGCATTTCCACCTTAATATCACCAGATGCCGGTTGATGGCTGCTAAACTCTGTTAGAAGTTCTTTGACACACTTCCGATAATGCTCTATTTTTCCCATTTTGAGATTACCTCCTCGTTCGGATTAAAGACTAATAATTTAATTTGGTTCTCAGCAAGAACCATCTGGGTAAATCTTAGCGTAAAAAAAGTATTGTAAGTTTCCAGAGGCACAGCTAAATATAAAATTCGCTCTGCTTCTGTGGCTTTTAAAGCCACTCGGTAATTAATAAACTGTCCGATAGCTGTATGAAATTCAGAAATTGTTGAATTTCCTAAAAAACTCTTTATCTCTACTGCTATTTTTTCCCCACACCGTTCAGCGCCAATCAGCTTTTGGGCCCCTAAATCAATATACATTTCCACCCCACCAAAGTTGAGATAAAGGGGGTCGTGAGTAATCTGCCAGCCATCCTTTTGTAAGGCCGACTTTACATTGTTGTGAAAAACATCTTTTGCAGCCATCTTAATTCGCTTTTGACGGAAGTATCAATCAATATCCCTATATTTTACAGGAGAAAGTCGTCACTTGTATGGCTAAAAAGGTTTTGAAATTAACTAGGATCATCTCAAAGAAAAGATGGCAGCAGGGATTGATAGATGAGCAAATAAATTAATAATTTTAATTTTGATAAAGCAGGATTAAGAGGGGAACAAAAAGAACTATCTTTATGTAAAGATGGGTAAAAAGTAAAAATTTCTTGAAGTAATTAAAACTTGAAACTATATCGGTTAGTAGGGAGGAATCAAAGAGCAAATATTAGAAACAGCAAAAAAGTGCAGAATTGAGTAGATAATCCGGCTTTTTGGCTTCCGCTCAAATACGGTTGGATTTATAAATTCGGTTAATACCCTTTTAATGCCGGCTATGGGAGTATTATTGGCTACCTTGGGATTAGGTGTGGGTTTGGGTTGGGGTGTTGCGAGAAGTCTTCAAAATGCTCCTCAAAGTTCGTCGTTGCCGGTGTTTCAAGTGAGAAGTTAAAAAAAAAGGATACCAAACCCATTAGGTATCCTTTTTTAAACAACGATAATTCTCTGTTGTTAGGTAAAAAAATTATCTATAATGGTTTATGTACAGGATATATTAATAAGGTTTTCAAGGGTAAAAATAGATGCTGGTCTGGCTTTGGTTTATTGGAAAAATTGTCTGTTTTATTTTGGGCATTATTTTTACTAAAAAAATATATCTGACTTATGCCAGATATATTTTTTATTATCAAATTAAGCTTTCATAAGCATTAATTAAACAGACAATAAAGTTAGACCGGCGGCCAATTCCCTCCCACCGGCTCCCTTTTACCCCAA
>NZ_JAMXEX010000055.1 GCF_025370775.1 Ancylothrix sp. D3o
ACAGCTTATTACCCAGCTTCTCCTTTAGATCCAGTAGGGTGTCGATAACATTCAGTTCGAGGACGTTTAGGTTGGTTTCCAGAAGCTGCGTTAACAACGGTAAACTCTCTAATGCTTCTGTGATAAGGGCTTTAGGTGTATCCTTTGGGAATGAGATGGCACAGGATGTATTCATGGTGATAGGCTGTATAAATAAGTATTTATTCTTTTTGGGGGGGACGAGTGGTATCGTCCCTTTTTGTTTAGAGAATCTCAAAAATAGCCATTGAACAAAGCTTTCTGAAAACTGTTACGAGCTTCCACCAGAGGTTGGCTTTGTTGAGCTTCCTTAACACCCTAAAGAAGAGGAGGTTGGTTTTGTTGTTCGATACTAGCACTACAAGCACGGTACTGTCAACACGCATTTAAGTAGCGGTAAGATTAAAAGCCTTTTGTAACCCTACAAGCACTTTAGCACCAGTCAGTATTTTAGCAGCTATAAGACAAAAAGCCCCTCTAGCCCTTTCAGGCTGGGGGTGCAAGAATAAAGTAAATATGTCGCTAAGTAATATATGGACGCAAACGACAAAATCGATACAGTAGATATAAGAACGACCGTAGACCGGGAAACCCATACAGGGTTTCGCCAGCTAGTAGTATCTTTAGCAGGGAAGCTCAAAAAGCGAATCACTATGTCTCAACGGATAGCTAGACTGATCCGATGGGATACGGATTTTTGGCGTGAAACTGGCGAATTCTTAGATTTAGATGGGTGGTTTGAATCTAAAAGCCTACTAGAACTTAATAAGAAAATTAGGGTACAAAGTCCTGAATTAACCGATAAAGTTCAAAAAAATCATGCTAAATTTGTAGAACATACAGGAATTAATGCCCTAAGAATGCAACAACTAACAGAGGGAGATAAAGCTTCTCCTGAAGAGATAGAAATTCTTAGAAAGGTGTTAGGAGATGTTGAAAAATTAGACAAGCAATAGCTTAACGATATCCTGTTGATAAAAACACGATTTCTGGGTTGGGGACACGCCAGAAAACAGGTGGTTGTGCTCAATCATAAACTGTAGCAGCCGGTGTGTGTAGGTATAAATTTCCCATCTAATTATCTGTGCATCCATCTTCAGGGGGCAACAAGCTCTCCTGAAGGCATTTAAAAAAACCTTGGCTGTGGTTCCTTTTTGAAGATGCCTTTCATCACGATTAAAAGCGTGCCAGAGCCAAGTTTGTAGAGCCAAAGTAGTATAAATATCTATGATGCGGCATTTATGAATTTGAAGAGAGCCGGTCGCTTCAGGGGGCGACAAGCGCGCTAGAATGGTTGCTATATAAGCTTTATAGCCCTCAAGCCCTGCTCATAAAATCGGCGGGGGGGGGAATACAACCAATTAATTCCTCTACCCATTTAAGACACTTTTGAAAGGCTACTATCCAATTGTGACCATATAAACCAACCCAAAAGTTGCTATGCCTTTTCCTATTTCTATAGCCTTCAGAGAGCCTACAAATATATGCTTGTTGCCCCCCCTGGACAGCTTTTTTCCCTTGTAACCATGCGGCTGTCATGGCCAAAGCAATTAGTAATATTAGTCTTACTAACCTCTCAGGGGAAGCTTTGGAATCTTCCAGATTATAGCCCCCTGTTTTACAATCTAAAAACATAGCTTCTATCCCAAAACGTTTACTATAGGCTGACAATGTAGTTTGGCAATCCTCAAGATTAGTTAAAAGGTAGAGAGGTTCATCTTTTTGTTTGTTTTTATACTTTTTTTCCAATAAAACGCTAGATTTAACCTGAAAATACCTGGATTTTGACTCCAAATTATATCTCTATAAAACTTTTTTGTGCCAGGTTTTATTGGTAGGCTTTTTAAGGATTTACTTTGGGTCTTTTTTGGCGGAAAGTAGTGTCCTTTTTTTGGCGAAATACAAAGCTTATGTTCTGACGGTGTAACCACTGGGCTAGTTCAACACTATGAAATTCCCGGTCGCCAATAATGACTAATTTATACCTTCTCAGTAAACGGATAACTGGCCGTAAAACTTTTTGTTGTTCGGCAAGATTACCTCCCCCTTCTTTATCCAATAATTCCCAAAATATTGGGAAGGATCTCTTATGATAAATCGCACTTGCCATCAAAACATTATGGTCGCGTCATTGAGTTCTATCTAGGGCTACTATCAGTTCCTTTCCTGGCTTTATTTCTCTAAATAAAAGCTCTTTAATTATCGGGAACCAGAGCAAAACTACGCTCAAAGCATTCTATCTTAAAAACCTTTGCAAGTGGCGACGACGGCTATTTTATTTAATTGGTAATGGAAAAGCTGCTGCGAGGAGTTCTATTTTTACCTGTTTCTGGGTTGGTAACACCCAGAAACCGCATATTCAAAGTAATTAATTGCGCTTTTGTGAGATATTGTTCCAGAATTGTTTGGTAGAATGGTGGCAGCATATATTATTAGTTTTTGTTGCGGTCTTGTGATATTAGCGAGACCGTTTTTTTTTACCATTAAACCTGGATTTTGCAAGGGTATATTTTTGGGGATAGCGAGTTTATTGCCACGTCGGGCAAGTTGAAGAAGCATCTTTTCTGACGGGGGTAAAACCCCAAAACCGTTACCTACCAAGCGTTCTGGGGCGCTTGTCGCCCCCAGAAGTTGGCCAGTGTGGCCCATTTCTTCTTCAAGTCACAGTCCGCGTCGTAATAAGCGTCGCGCGGGTTTGGCGGCTTCTCTAATAAAAAGCAGGCGGCAATAGACTGACCAATGTCAATCCCTATTATTAGTATCTTCATTTTTACCTAGAGAGATATGTTTATTTGAAACAACAGATAAGCCTACGAATCTCCCAAAAGCAAATTAATGCTTACTTCACTCATTAAGGCTCGATTATTTCTGTTGAGTTGTTTTAAATTAATTGAGCCGGCGCTTACGAAACAGCGATAGCAATTAAGCTAATTTCTACATTAAAGCGCCTCACCTCAATTGATTGTTTGCGGATTGGTTTTGACCCAATCCGCGACAGTCAGGGGGGACTGTTTCGCCGGCATCATCAGGGCCGGCATCATCAGGCGGTTTTAGTTAATTGGGTGTTTTTCTATAAAGTTCAAATGTCTTTTCGTCGTTTCTTTTGGTGTCTCTTTAGTTAGCTTTTCCATGATGTCGTAAAACTCTTTTTTAATCTCCTCTGGAATCTCTATTTCATAGAATTCTTTCCACAATACAAAAAACTCTTTTTTTAGTTTCTTCAGAACAACTTTTTTGCCTTTACTTCCATAATTTGCGATGGCCTTAACAAGTATAAATCCATCGCTAAGCACCTCGTCTTCTTCGTCAACGAAAAAGGGAATGTAAAAACCAAGCTCACAAAGAAAAGTTTCCAAGCTCCTTGTTGAGCAATCTTCTTCTCCTGAAACCCAGTCTTTCGCCGTATCAATTAGATCCCTGAAGGAATCGAATCCACAGTTTGAGTTGATTGCCTTTTCTGCTCTCTCCAAACATTCATTCGTAGATTTTTTGATTTCTCTGTACTTACTCATCTGTTTCTCCGTGAAGGCAGCGCCGTTTCTTGCGGTGATTTGGACTCGACCGCGACAGTCCGGGGGGACTGTTTCGCCGGCTGAGTCAGGGCCGGCATCATCAGGCGGTTTAATTAATAATCTTCATCGTCATTATTACAGAAGTAACCGGGGTAGCCAAAATAATCATCGTCATCATCGTCATCGTCATCGTCATCATCATCATCATCCTCATTTTCGTAACAGTAAGCATCATCATGTTGCGCGATTTCATATCTATCTCCAAGACTTTCTCCCGTTACCCAACCCGCTTTAATCGCCTCTGGGTTGCTTGTGCAAACTACTAGCCTTTGCCCCTGAAAGGGGCGACAAGCGCGCTAGAATGGTTGCTGTATAATCTTTATAGCCCTCAAGCCCTGCTCATAAAATCGGCGGGGGGGGGAATACAACCAATTAATTCCTCTACCCATTCAAGACACCGGCGCTCTATTTTATGCTTTGCCCACACATCTAAAAATACAACCAATTAATTCCTCTACCCATTCAAGACACTCCTGAAAGGCAATTATCCAATTTTGACCATATAAACAAACCCAGCTATTCGTGTTTCAGTCCCCTTGCGGGGATTCGCTGGATTGAAAGAATTCCGCAATTGCCGCTGCTTGTGGCTCCACTAAAACGTTTTAGTCCCCTTGCGGGGATTCGTTGGATTGAAAGCGCGCTGGTTCTTCTCTAGGATTCTTCTTTCGCTTTAAGTTTCAGTCCCCTTGCGGGGATTCGTTGGATTGAAAGATTATGACTGAAAAATTACCAGCTATTATTGAAGTTTTTCGGTTTCAGCCCCCTTGCGGGGATTCGTTGGATTGAAAGTTCTCAGCCTTATCTTATTGATAGTTTAGATGAGAGTTTCAGTCCCCTTGCGGGGATTCGTTGGATTGAAAGACCCAGCGACTTATAGATGGCACATAAAAAATTTTGTTTCAGTCCCCTTGCGGGGATTCGTTGGATTGAAAGTACACTGTAGAGTTTTGAGTTAAATTTGACAATTAAACCATCAAGAGACATTTCTTCCTGATGCTGGCCACGACCGCTTTAATAGCTATAATAAATGGGATAGTTGGGTTTTTAAAAACTGATAAAGCTCGGCTGCCGGTATCTGATATCTGGTTTGTGGAAGAAGTCACCGGCAATCAGCTTACGATTCATGGTAGAGGAAATCAAATACTTAAAGTGGAACTGTGCGGGGTGGAGGTGCCGGCTGGTGGCGAACAAAAGGCCCAGATTGAGTTACAACGTTTAATTGATGAATCAGCTTCTCAGGTAGCAATCACATTTTTATCAAGGACTCCTCAAGGGGTGCCGATTGTGGAAGTATGGGTTCATCCAGAAATGCAAGAGGAAGAATCGCTTAATGGCCTTCTTTTACTAAAGCGAGTGGCGATTATTAATCACCAAACCATAGGCTTTTGCTTAAATCGGGATGTGTTTGAGCGAGAAGCACTAAATGTGATCATTCATTAAATGATTAGATATATGAGGCATCCGTAACGTAAGAATCTTTCTGGATGTAAAAGGCTCCAAGTATTGCTTTATATGGCTATGAGGAATGTTGTAAACCCGTTAGGGAAGAAACACATAACGGGTACTTTCTGGATTCCCACATTCAAACGTACTCACTGACTGTGCGATCCAGGGATTCGTAGTGGGTCAAGCACCACAGAATTAAGTAGCAGCCCCTAACTGGTGTTTAGAAAGTGTGGAATAATATTATTCCACTGTGGTGCTAAACTTACAAAGTAAATCGTGGTGTTAGTATATGGCAATCAGACTAGCGCTCCTTTCCAACGCAGGTGGTAGTGGAAAAACTACTCTAGCGGTACATCTAGCTTATTTATTAGGAGTGGCTGGATATAGTGTAGCGCTCGTTGACTTAGACCCCCAAGGTTCCTGCTCTTTAATGGGAGGACTAGCGCGACCCCATCCCGACAAAACCATTGCTGCCGTATTGCAAGACAACTTCCAAGGAGACTGGCCAACCGTACCCCTATGGCCGGATCACATAGAAAATGTGGTAGCAGTACAAGGAGAAATGGCATTAGTAAAAAGCATCAACGAATTAGTCTTCCACGAACGGGGTGCTTATTTACTTAGTGATCGCCTATCAGATTATCCATTATCTCAAGACATCTTAATTTTCGACTGTCCTGCCACATTAGGGCCATTACCTTTAATTGCCCTTTCCGCTTGTACTCATTTGTTAGTTCCCGTACAAGTAGAACCAAAATCAGCTGATGGGTCGGGCAAACTCTTAGAGTGGTTCTACCACAACTGTCGTCGTCTCAGACTCAAACCAGAACCACAGATACTAGGATTCGTTCCTAACCAGTACGATAAAACGATCGCCATTCACCGCAATATTTTAGCGTCCTTAGAACCACAACTATCCAAACTATCCATCCCCTGCTTCAAACCGATTCGGTTCTCCGCAGAATTCAAGAATGCCTCGGCCCTAGGATTACCAATTCACCTTTACCGCCCCCTACATCCAGCCTGCAAAGACTTCACCCCAATAGTGACTAAGATTACTCAACTTATTAAGAAACCAAAGACGATCCATGAGTAAAAAAGCGCAAATAGACATATCCAATTTGTTCTCTGGTGCTGAATATTCCCAAGAAGTCCACGCACTAGAAACTAAAATAAGTGAACTGCAAGCCGAAATCCAACAATTACGTTCTCAAGGAAGCCAACAAGTTGAAACTAAAGTCCAAGAATTGCGTTCAACCCTCACATCAGCGGGTGTAATAGACATATCAGTGGAACAAATAGACCCTAATCCTGACCAGCCTAGACAGACATTTTCGACGGAAAGCATTAACGGGATGATGATTTCCCTAGCCAGTGATGGACAGCAAGAACCAGTTATCCTCATAGAAAAACCAGATGGTCGGCATCTACTATTTGATGGAGAACGGCGTTGGCGTGCGGCTTCGCAATTGCAGTGGAGTACGATAAAAGCAGTAATTATCCCCTGCCCCGAAGCACTGCACCGTCGCGTTCTGCTTGCCAATTTACATCGAGAAAACTTGAATCCGCTAGATATGGCAGAAGCGCTAATCAAACAAATTGCTCAGGTAAGTAATTTAAATATAGAAGACATTCCTCGTATATTAAGAACAGCAGTCCGACGATTAGAAAGGCAAGGGAAAATCACTCGAATTAGTGAAATAGTAGTAGTTAGTCCAGAGGAGCAGCAGGAAGTTTTAGCCGCCTTAGAACTCAACTCATCAGAAAAAAGTGTACTTAGCGTATTACTGTCTTTACAACTAAACCCAACTTCTATAAATACCAACATCTTCCCCATGCTGGGGTTAGCAACAGACTTAAAGCAAGCTATTCGTACTCAAGGACTCGGAGGAATACAGGCACTTACAGTACAGCGTTGTAACGCAAAAACTTTAGGAATTAAAGAACCAGAAGCTAAAAAAGTTAGAGCCAAGTTAATTAAGCGAATTTTACAAGAAAAATTATCCGTAGCTAAAACTAGGGCATTAGTTTCTAAGGAAATTAGCCATTATCAAAAAGAACAATCTAAAGAACAACCGGCATCTCGTGCCACAGGTATAATCCGACAAGTGCGCGAAATGGCAATCGATAATATGGAACAACAGGATTTGAAAGCTCTTAAAGAAGCACTTGCTTCCAAGCTAAATGAAATTGAAGTCATGCTGTCAGCAGAATAAATTAAACAGTTTTTCAGAAATTTTAACTGTTTGATAGACAATGGAAATCAAGAGAAAATAACCCTTTATAAGGCTATAGACTCATTCGCTGATACATTTACGCGGCATCATTCTGGGCATTCCCGAACAATGCAACGATAGCACTATCACCCTCAAAAGTGATGAGGGCGTTATCCCGCAAAGCTTTCAGGAGAATCCCGTGCATCACCCTTCCAATCCCTATCAGCGGTGAGCAAAAAATTGCCCGATGGCATAGGTGAGTTAGATGCCTCCCACTACCTCAAAGCTATCACCACCGGCAGTGCTAATAGTCAGACCGTCAGCCGTGAGCAATAAATGGCCCACCGGCATAGGTAGGTTAAGTACCCACCTCCATCACTTCAAAACTATCAGCACCGGCAACGCTAATAGTCTGGCCATCAGCAGTAACGAAGCTATAGAAATTGGAAAAAGAAGGTTCCGGCACCTCAACCAACCGGCAATTCTCTATCCAGATAATCTGGGGATCTATATGAGTACCAACAAATTGCCTGACACGGAACAGACAATCTCGGACATCATCAAAAATCCGAGCATTGAAAACAGCACTTGCCCGTTCCCAAAAACCAGATATATAAATAATGTGGCGAGTGTACTCGCTAAGATTGTTGTACCAAGATTCCATGCCAGTATAGAAATCAACCATCGCATCAGCAGAAGCAAAAATCCGGCCCTTCTCAACAGAATTAAGCTCAATTAACCACCTAGACAACCCCTTAATGTAGATGTTGCTAGGAAGACTTACCCATTTCGGTAAATTCTGGAGTTGTTGTTTTTGGGTATCAGATAGCAAAGCCCAAACTTGAGTTTTAACCAATGCAGGAAGACAACCAAACTCTTGTAGCTGTTCTTGGATCTCGCACTCTTGTAAGGATGAAGCTATAACACGGGCGGTTTTTTGTTGCTGCTGGTGAGAAAGCCGTTGCCATGCACGCACCTTTATCTCAGCATTTAAGAAAACCATGACCTTATGTATTTGCTTACTCGTAGTAGCAGTTTTGAGTTCTTCTGCTACGGAAATCTCCACATCTTCACCAGAAGCCGGTTGTGGTTCCACCGGCACTCCGACATCACCAGAAGCCGGTTGTGACAACCCTGGTGGAGACCCTAGTGATGACCCTAGTGACGACCCAATCCCAGATAAATCAATGGTTTGAGAGCATTCCCCAACATTTGCTATTTCAGCATCAAAATTTTCAGCAACCAGTTTGCCAGAAACACCATCAAATTTATTATCACTAACCCCAGCAGACTTTTTAAAAAAGCCATCACAGTCATCACAATCAGTCGGGGTAAAGGTTTGAGCCATCACCGGAGTCATCACCGAAGTCATCCCGTCATCACCTATAGCCGTTGAATTATGACCGTTAACATTATCAGCATTTTGGCGTTCTAAAGTGGCCACTTGAGAAGCATGAGAAACAGCACTACCAGCCATCCCCATACCCCCCGGTGCAGTTGGTTTAGGAGACACCGGCTGTGTAAAACCAGATGGGCCAGAGGGTGGTGACGGTGGTAGCGGATTGCCGGTAATAATAAAAGGGTCAGAATCATGCTCACCACGAATTTTAATCCCCAGCCAGAAAGAACCCTGATTATCCGAACTTTTAAGCACATTGTCCAACCGAAGCTGATTAATCAACAAATCATGCAAATTCGCAACAAACCGATTAAGACTAACCACCGAATGACCAGTAGCCCTCGAAAACTCAGCATAATTAGGATAAAGCCAACGACCAACAAACTGATAATAATCAGGATTAGAACGATCCTTCTCTTG
>NZ_JAMXEX010000056.1 GCF_025370775.1 Ancylothrix sp. D3o
TAAAGCACTGAGCCGGTCGATACTGTAAACATCCGACCTGGCTCTACTTCTTTTGCATGGCAGGCTTTCTCATATTGGCGAAAGTTTTCGGGAAAAGCTCGTTTAAATTGCAAGGCGATACCTTTACCCATGACACCAACGCAGTTAACGGTGTTGACTAGGGCTTCGGTTTTCTCTTCCAATAGGTTGCCTTGCTTAAACTGAATCATTACTTTTCCCTATTCTTGTTAGTACAATTGTACTATAGAGTAGTTGTTCAGTAATACCAATTAGAGCAAACGCTTATTTGGATCTGATAGTTAAATTTTGCTAAGATTTCCTCAACTTGTAGTTTAGTTGTGTTATTTATTACACCAATTTTTGTAATTAATCTCCAAGGGCAAAATTGATAAACTAAAAATTCTGCTTGTCGCCTCCGCTTGCTATCGTTATCTTCTGGGCTCTTATCCCAATATTTATCTTTCATAATTGCCCAATCAATAGAGGATTCTAAAGCTGATAAATCGTCGTAAAAATCGCTGTAGCTCATAACGGCATGACCATCTGTGAAAGCAAAAGGGATACCCTCACTTTTTATTATTTCGGCTTCTGCTACTAGGTAAATGATTGGGTTTTGTCCTTGAGTATAATCGGCTACTCTACCATTGTGAATTGCGTAAAGCATGGGGGAACGAGGAGCCAAATAAAATGGCACATAGTCGTGCAATACTCCACCGGCACCGCAGGGGACAGGAATTCTAGCGCGACGAGATTGGATGCCTTCATGAGCGATATCAAGATGGTTTACTTCCTGTTGTATTAATTCGTTTTTAGCAAACAACCCCCCTGATTTTAGAATCAAAGGCAAGTTATTGATATGAGTAATATGATAGATGAAAGTCATGTTAGTTTAGCTATATATCTTTTTGTTTGGATTTTGTAACTTCTATTTACTCGTCTTTTGCAGATCAATATGTCGTGCATCAGCCGTTGCTTTTGGAATCGGATCTGGTTGATGTAGTCTTTTTTTATGCAGATGCGGGTAGTGTAATTTAAATTTATCCTATTACATCTTGTTCTTTTAAAAGACGTAATAGAGAGATACTAGCAAGGTTTTTACTTGAAATTCCTAACACACCAACTGGTCTAATTAAAACCCCACAAAGTCGAAAACTTATTTCATCACTGTAAAGAAAATAGTTTACAAAGATAAGACGTAATTTTTCGCTCAAGAGCCTAATCCGAATGACTACTGTTCTCCAGCGCTGATTTTTCTTAATTATTGGCATTGCATTTGGAACCAGTTCAACCCTGGTACTTAAACTCTTGAGCCAGGGGTTTATCTGAAATCCGTCTGCTTTCATCTCATACAAAATTGCATCAGTATCAGCTTTAAATGGGGATGGTGAAGTTTTGGGAAAACTAGATACCGTTTCAGCCAGTGTTATCAAGCGATCCAAACGTGTTACGCCGCCATACGCATCCGTAATTTCTTTCGCAGGCTTGATATAGTCAATTGCTGGTGTCATCTTTATCTCCTTTTAGAACTCATTTGTGAGGTAACTGAATCCCAAGGTAATTTCGGGGTTGTACACCAAAGCAAGTATCTTGCTTAACATCTGTAAGTTATGTAGAATGGGCATCAGCAGTTCGGAGCAACTACTCCAAGTTCGGGGTACTCCGAACTTTCTGGTAAATTCCTCTACTTAACCCACCTTATGAAGGCACTAACCTGGGGCGATACTTCTAAAGGCCGTGTAAGAAGTCTGTTAGATGCCTTGCTCTCCTACGAGGAATGGCAGCGAAATGGTATTAATATCCCAAAACACATATCCAAGTGGCGAGACAAGGAGAGCAAGGCCCCCCAGCTAGTTGTGGATACAAAAGTCAGGTATCTTAGGGAGCTTTTAAAAAAGCAAGGGCGCCATGATATATTTAAGCTCAAAGATCCCAGCGAATATGTGCGAGCGATGCTCAAACGTCTGGAAGAGTTAGACATTTTAAAAGATGACCGTAGAAAAGGTCAAGGCTCTGAAGACTGGCAATTTACTCTTACCCTCTGGTCAAAAGATAAAACAACAAATCTAAACAAATTTGATATTGAGTGGGAGAATCACAGACCGGACAAGTCAAAAGTTCAAGAGTATACACAAACAACCTTTCCGCAGCAGACTGATGCTCCCTTGAAAAAACTACAGCCTCGACTTGAAGAAACTCTAAATTTATATCTCGCTCAGGGCTTCCGTAATGATAGATTAGCCAAATTAGATCAAGCAGGTGATCGCGATGAAGGGGACACTAAGCTAGTACGAGTTTTTATTGACCTAAATGTTAGAGTTCGCCAAGGGTCAAAGCCACGCGATATGAGGCTAGAGAAACTTCCCGTATCAGCAAAAAAAGAATTAACCATTGAACAGCTTTCCTTGTTTGAAGGAACAGATAGCTTCTCTGCAATGAAATGTCTTCTGAAAGAGGACTACCCCAAGGTTGTAATCATTGGGGGTCCCGGTCAAGGAAAATCCACCTTGGGACAACAACTTGCACAAGTGCATCGTGCCAAACTTCTTAACGAAACTTACGATGACAAATATCAACCCGACACTACCCGCATTCCATTTCATGTAGTGCTGAGGGAATTTGCTCAATGGCTTGATAATCAAACTGATCTAGATGCTTTGGAAGCCTATCTAGCTTTTTGGGTAGGGAAGTTAGCTAAACGCTTAGGAGAAGTGACGACCCAAGACATACAGGAAATTCTTCGCTCTCGACCCTGCCTGTTAATTTTAGATGGGCTTGATGAAGTTGTTGCACCTAAACTGCAAAGGCGAATGATTAACCGCATTGAAGACTTTCTTGGTGCGGCGGAGCAATTAGGTACCAATCTGATGGTAGTCGCAAGCTCTCGACCTAACGGATATGATGACCAGTTTGACCCCGAACGATTTTTGAATTTAGAACTGGAATTATTGTCACCTGAAAAGGTGACAGAGTATGCAGAAAAATGGGTAGACGCAAAAGATTTGGGTGAAGAAGATCGCTGTAAAATCCTGCCTACCCTCAAAGATTGTCAAAAGGATTCTAGCATTGCTGAACTATTAGTAACACCATTGCAAGTGTCTATTATCTTGATCATTATCAAGAGCGGTAGACGCCCACCATCCGAGCGTGAAAATCTCTTTAACGAATACTGGCTGACAATATTTAGACGAGAAGAGGGCAAAAATAATAAAATTAATGAAATCATCCAAAACCAAGAGTCTCATTTACTCAATATCCACGCTTTTTTAGGTTATATTTTACATCGTAAAGCTGCTGCCCAAAACGTTCAATCGCTTTTACCAGAAGTAGATTTTAAGCAAAGCATCTGTGAATTTTTGCGGAAGAGAAATAAACGCTTAAATGAGCAAGAAATTTGTTCAAAGATGGAGCAATTAGTAAAAGAAGTCGGGGATCGGCTTTATATGATAGTTCAGCGGGAGAAAGGGCAATTCGGTTTTGATCTGCGTTCTTTCCAAGAATTTTTTGCTGCCGTTCATTTGGTACAGGCAGCTAGTGACTCAGAAGAACGTTTCAACCGCTTCAAAGCCATTGCCCGTTCCGAACACTGGACTAATGTGGCATTATTCATGGCTGGTCGAATTGCTCGTACTTCCATAGGTGAAGCCGCTCGTCTCGAACCTGCTTGGCGTGCTGTGGATCGTGATGGAGTAAATCGCTACTTGAAACCAGGAGCTTGGTTTGCTCTACAGATTGCAGCGGATGGCGCTCTTGGCGATGAGACTGACCTTCAGTATTCTGCTGTAGAAGACGGTCTTAAGGTTTTGGAAACAGGTCTGACAGAAAAACAACAAGACCTACTCAAGTCTTTAGCAAAGCGACTACCTCAAAAAGATCAGCAGGAAATTCTTCGACCTGTACTGGAAAATAAACTTCGAGCTTTGCCAGAAGGTTGTCTGATACCGGCATTGGCTCTATACAGCCAATGCTTTGGGACAACAGCTCTCTTTCTGGAAACAACTGATGCGCTGCTCCAGACTCAGCGCGAAAACTTAGTGAATTCAGCATTAGAACTTGCCTTAGAGCGTAAACCCAATCCAACATGGATGGTAGAGCGATTGCAAAACCATTGGTCTTACTGGAAAAAACGATTCCTAACTCTGTGGTTCCGTTCATTGGAAGACGAGGAATATGTTGAAAAACTATTGAATGTCTGGTCGCTTTCTGAGGAAGAGGTAAAAGAACTAGCTGAAGCAACTTTAGAATCGTTCCCCTATTACCGTGGTCATTTCTACAAGAAATTTCAATTGAGAATACCAGAAGAACCAAAGTCGCTATTGGAGCAATTCATAGTGATGTTGAGATGCAGCGACTTATTAGCTTGCTACACTACAAATGTTCGCACAAATGATATCCCTGTAGACAAAGGGGGTGAAATTTCAATAGCAGCGTTGGGGAAAGCTGTCTCTACACGCTCTATTCCCAAAGGCCTTGCCAAGTTTATAGATAATCAGTTGCAGCGCTCTGACTTGATAGGATTTCTGCGAGTTCAATTGTGGGCGCTGTTCTGGCTCATTCATAAGCCTAACTCAGTTAATGTATCTGCCTTCCTTGAAGACATTTGGACAATTCAACAGAGACAAGAATTATCTAACCGCTTTTTGCGCTATAGGGGTTTTACTTCAACATGGCCCCTTTTGGATCTAGCTGTCGAGCGACAACAGGTGGGCGGGCTTGATGCTGCTAAATACTTGCTACCTTTCTTGGAAGAAAATAACCAGTTATCAGTTGCTCAACAAGTGACAGAGACAATTAAAATCTATATTAAACAAGCAGATGAGACGCAAAAACAGCGATTGTTCATAGCAATACAAACGCAGAGTGGATTAAATGATCTTTTACCTCAGTTAATTCCATTAGCTAATGAAATGAGCATAGCCGTTGAAGAATTAGTAGATGCTCACATTAGCTCTTATTCGTACACTTCTTATGACTTATCGGAATACCGAATTGAATTAATTGAAAATTTATTAACAACCGCTAAAAGCGTGATAAATAATCGTCATAAACTTGTTAGATTGCTTTGGGTTATTATTAACCAGAGGACATGGATATCTACTCCAGAAATTTTAAACCAAGCACGCCAGCTTTTAGAATTAATTCTTGATAACTGGTCAAATGTTGAAGAACCTCCTCTGACAGAATTCATATTAATCTTATTTTTAAAATTATTAATTCACGATCAACAGATACAGCCAACTCTTCACCGCTTGTTTACAACCCTTTCTAAAACCGAGCTTATCCAACTAAAATCTTGGCGAATTTATGAAGCTATTAACAAGCGGTTATCCGAATGTTTGTCGGCACTAAAACCCTTTTTAGAACATGATGAAGAAGATGTTAGAGTAGGGGTTGCACTGCTTTTAAAAGCAATTGTTGAAGCACCATATCTCTATAGAAGAGGTAATGATAAGGAGATAATCCAGGAATTAAAGAATATTCGCTTTGATCCGGAAAGGGGAATAAGCTTTTTAGAGTATGAAGATAGTAAGCTTCGTCTAGTTGGTATTGCGCTACTTACCTATTCAAATTATCCGATTGAGGATATCAAATACAGAAACCAACTCTTGGTAGCCTTGCAGCACGCTAAAATTGCTGTGGAAGAGCAGGCTTGGGCAGAGCTTTTGCAAAAAATTGCCATTTCTGAAGAGTATCAGTCAAGATGGAGTAGCTTCCTCGAAGGAATACTAGCAGAACCTCGAAACTATGGCAGTTTGGTATTGAGCGCCGCGATGGGCCGCTATCAAAGGCTTAACAGTGCTGCGAATGTCACGATATCTGAAGAGCAAGAGAAGGAATTGGGATTGCCATAAAGAATTGTGCTTGCAGGAGAAACTTGCTGATTTGCCCAGCATCGAAGAAATTGAGATCGAAGTGACGCTCAAAACTCTTTTTTTATCACTTCCGCACCTGATTAATGATCTATAAAATAATACTTCTTGACGGTCTGACAAGAAGCCTAAAAGCAGTAGTGCTTGAGAATTTGAGCCGAGAGTGGTAAAAAAATAACGGTCTCAATTGTACCTTGATGCCCAACAAATGTTACCTTAATTTTATCATAAACCCCTCGCAAAGCAATTAAATCCCGGTCAGCTTTTGACATTTCAGTTATTGATGGGGTTATTACAACTTCATAGACAAATCAGGATAAAAAGATTAACTTCCCTGTTTCCACAAGTACAGATGTTCGGTAAAGGTGACTTTTCTACAAGATTAGATTGCATTATTTCAAATAATTCCTAAACCGGCCAGATGCTTTGCCTTGGCAAAAAGTTTTGAGGATTACCCCAGAAGCGGAGATTCTCCAGATTCCCTTACCCAATGCTTCAAAGCTCAAAACCAAAACCGGCCCCCTTGCCAACTAGGACTGGTAACTTAGCTATAATTACCCCAAACAGCAGTACCAGCTTATGTTACTGGTGAAAACGAGTGAAATATTGGTTATTTCAAGGAAATCCTAAATATTATCGGCTGGGGGACGCCATCCGAGATTCTGAGCAAATGCCTTGGCTGGTGACACGCTATGTCAACGAGATGGCCGTTGGGGATGGCGTATTGATTTGGCAGGCGGGGGAGAAAGCTGGAATTTATGCCACCGCCGAAATTATCGAACAACCGAAAATGGTGGATAAGCAACCGGATATCGACTATTGGCTGGACAAAAGCCGATTGGGTAGCAAACCCCAAGCAACCATTAGCTTTACCAAAAAATTGTTAGACACACCCTTATTAAGGGAAAATTTAAAACAAGACCCAATGCTGAAGAGTTTATCTGTGATTGGCCGGCCAAACGCCACTAACTATAAAGTTACACCCCAAGAAGGGCAAAAATTACATGAGATAATTCATTCAGCCATTTAATATTTAATCACTATTCAAAACTTTACACACAAAATTATGAGTTTTACTAGAGCGCCGAATGATGTCATGGGGCCGGTGGGTTTTATGAGGCCGGTGGAATTGAGAGCGCCGGTGGAACTCCCAGAACCCTTGGATGGGGTGAGACAGACGGATGTTTGAGGGCCGGGGGATGTTTGGAGGCCGGGGATCTGTTAGGGGCCGGTGGCTGTTTGGGAGCCGGTGAACTGACGGGGTGACAAGTGTCTTGAAAGCTTTTACTGGCAAGGGATTGAGCCACTTGAGGTAAAAAGAGGTAGTTATTCACAGCCGGCGTTACAGGCATTTTTGTCAACAATGGCTTTCTAAGCGCGACTATTCATTTAATGATTAGATTTAGGAGGCGTAGGTAACAGAGGAGTTTTTTTGGATGCTAGAGCCTGAAAGTCTGGCGTTAGAAGGCTTTGAGAAAAATTGTCATCCCGTAAGCCCACCGGCACCACCAACTTCCCCAACACCTTGAGCCACATCGGAGTCCCTGGATGTAATAAAGCCGGTGAATCTGACTACACCCTTGGATGTTCACGGGCCGGTGAATTTCGAGAGCGTCGGGGATATTGAGAGGCCGGTGGTAGTTGGGGAGCTGGTGAATTTTGAGAACTCGGTTTTCACGCTGAGACTGGTGGACGTGAGAGAGCCGGTGGGACTCTAGGGGCGGGTGAATCTGTCAGGGCCGGTTAAAATTTCTCCCCCGGCTTCCCAGATTGTTGACGGTGAATCTGCCAAGGCCGGTGGATCTGCTAGAGGTCGGTGAATGGGGCCATACGAATGAATGTTTAATTAAGTACCGTGTGTCGCACCGGCTCTAAAGGTTTAGAAAAGCTAGAGTGGAATAAATTCTACGCTTGTTAGGGCGAGTTTGTTACTCAAAAATCTTCGACCTAAAAGTGTGAGGAGTGTTAAACAATTAACATGACAAGTAAATTAGGGTTATGAAGCAACCGCCAATTTCAGCAAGATCGATTCCAGCACCGGCCGGTAAGACAATATATCCAGAACCATTCGCTTCCCTTGTTCAAGGACGGCAAAAGCGAAAGTTGGGAGAATATTTTGGGTTGACTAATTTCGCAGTTAATTTAACCCATCTCTCCCCCGGTGCAATTTCTGCACTTGCTCACAGCCACTCAAAGCAAGAAGAATTTATCCTAATATTGGAAGGCAGCCCAACCTTGGTACTAGGCGAAAAGGAATTCGTTTTACATCCTGGTGACTGTTATGGATTTAAGGCCGGCACAGGTATTGCTCATCAACTAATTAATCGAACTCAGGAAAATGTAACTTATCTTGAAATTGGCGACCGCACTGAGGGAGATGAGGTTAAGTTTCCAAATGACGATCTTAAAGCAACACAATTGCCGAATGGTGAATGGGCTTTAACGCATAAAGATGGTCACCCTTATTAAGGATAAAATGTAGTTATTAGCGTCTGAGTTATCCCAACAAATGCAGGGAACTGAGGTGTAAAATATGGAAATTAAGTTACAATTAGCT
>NZ_JAMXEX010000057.1 GCF_025370775.1 Ancylothrix sp. D3o
TCCACAGGCACCAGATTATACTGCTCAACCGCTTCTAACAGATGTTTCCACTTGATTGCTAGAGTGCCGGTGTCTTCTGTGGCATCCTGTTTGGCACAAGTTTCCGCATCTTCTCTGACGCTGGCCATATCGTTATCGGAAAGACAGCCATATTCGCCGTCTCTGTCTTGCAAGACAAACTGGTTGATAATTGGGGGTAAAAAGGCCGGTGGTATTTCCTCTTCCACATCAGGCGTGGTTAACTGATGTAGTTCAATTTCCCACCAGAAGAAAGTGTGCTTGCGGTTCGTTTTAACTGCTTTTACTTGAACCCGTCCTAAGCGATCTGGCGTTTCTAATACTTCGGCAACGAGGTTTTTAAACTTGCCTGGTTTGATGATAGTAACAAGGGTGGCCGGTTGGTAGATGGCAATTTCTTCTCTTGAGGGGAGGGGGTTGAATCCTTTTTCCTCCCGTCTCACCAGTGCGTTGATAGTTGAGACAGTAACACCGGCCACATCAAAAATCTGATTAATAAGTGTGGCTGCTAATTCCGCTGAACCCTTCGCTAATGCTGCACACCCTTCTGTCCCTATTTGCAAGAGAGCTTCTAATGTGGGGGGGTTGAGGAGGCCGGCTTCTTCTAGGTTCTGTTTGAGTTCTGCCATCCCCAGTTTTTGGGTTATTTCCTTGACTGTCAGGGGATACTGCGATTTTATAAGGTTGCTGAATGCTTGATTACCGAGCTTTTCTTTTAGATCCAGCAGGCTAATGGATTCTTCCATCTCTATAAATGCTCGGTTCGTTTCCAGAAGCCGGTGAAACAACGGCAAACTCTCTAATGCTTCTGTAATAAGGGCTTTGGGTGTCCCCACAGGAAACGGTATAGTGTTGACGGTATTCATAGTTATACTCATTGGAGATGCTCCTGTTTCTTGGAGTTTCGCCTCACCCTTGTTGACTCGACATCGGGAAGGGTGAGGTTTTTAGTGTCCCGAAAATGGGTAACTATTGGTACATATTAGGTACTAAAGAGCCCCATGTCAACGATTTAGTCAAAAAACTGTACATATCTGAGGCTAATTAGACTCATACACTTCGCTACGTTTCTACAAAGTGTACAGATTAGCCCCAGATGTGGGATACTTACAACAAACCTCTAAATAAATTGCTATGGCTGCTAGAAAAGATGAAAGAATAGTGATCAGTCCACTCGGTGAATACTATGATGATGTTCTTACGGTGGACGCTTGGATTAACAACCGCAGCAAAGCGAATCAGGCGAACAACTTGCTGTGCAGTAAATTGCAAGAGCGTGAGAAAAAAATTGAAGAACGGATTGCTTACTTGGCTACCAAACGTGGCATTACTCCTACTGAGCTTTGGTGGCAGATATTGAGAGGGGAAGCTCAACGTATTGATCCGACCGACATAGCCAAGCCGGTTGAACAAGAGGAAACTGTTTAATCCTTTTTTGAAAAAGGATTGCCGATTATTTCCCAGAAGCCGGTGGAACAACGGCAGACTGTCTAATGCTTCCGCAATAAGGGCTTCAGGCGTGCCCTTGGGGAAGGAGATAGCGCTGATGGTATTCATGGTGTTAGGCTTGAATTACTATTTTTTGGGGGGGGAAAAATAAAAATTCCCCCGTTTTTAATTGGTTTAAGCTAACCCAACGGTGGTAGTGGTGGATTAATTTATACCTTTGATACTTTTGGAAGAGAGACGTTGTAAAACCTCTGTTTTTGCTTTTGTCTTATTTTAGCCCCTTTGTAGTCATTTCGCTTGGTTGTAGTCTTATTGTTATAAAACTTTACGTTTCTTTTTGAAAAAGGCAAAAAAAGGATGCTGTTGTAGGGTGTCGTTTATTATGGAGAAAAGTAGCGATTATGGAGACTTTGGCGATTGTGACGGACAAAATCAAAAAGCAAGATCACGCTGTTAGTGTCCGTTTAGGGCAACTTAGACCCCAGATACAGGAGATTGCTGAACGAGAAAAACGGACAGTCTCCTCATTGGCGAGAGCAATGATTGAGATGGCGATGGAAGGTTGGGACTTGATGCCAAGTAGTGCGATGCGGCCAAAACTAGAGAAGATGGCGGCTGATGAAGGGCTATCCTTGGACTCGTTCTATCGGATTTTTTTGGAAACTTCGGTGGAGGCGTGGGAAATTCTGCCGTCTTTGCCTGACCTTTTGAAATTTAAGAGATTGGCTGCACAGTTAGGCCGAGATGGAAAAGAATTAATGGCTGAAGCTATCGAGGAAAAAATAGAAAATCTTTTATTTAAAATTTCTCCTGATTTTAGCGCTATACAAATTGATATTGAACGTTTTAGTTCAGTAGGCGAACTAATTAGTTTTTTACTAAAAAAAGTAGGTAGTGTTGAGGTAAAAGAATTTGCTAAGACAGCCAGTTTACCAATAGAACGAGTTGAAGAAATATTTAAAGCTAAACAAATCAAACTTTCTGCTGATGAGATGATTGGATTAGGCAGAGCTTTTAAAATAGAGCCTAGTGTTTTTTTGACCCTGCAAGAGCGAATCAACAAAATGGACAAAAAAATGGGAGTATTGTGAGATTAATTTTTAATTTTATCTAAATTTTTGGGAATGATTTAATATCTCCGGTCACTCAATTGGGTCTGTAGACACTAAGGCCAGTTCTTTTTGCATCTGTTAATTGGACATCTTCAAAATAGAATAATGGCGGGAGAGGTCTGTGGTAGAATACTATTCTACCAGAGAAAGAGAATGAGCTAACTGAAAGAATATATACCTCACCATCTAGCAGAGTGCAAAAGGTTTGTTGGATTAGATTTTAAACAATAAAACCATCTATTAAAAAGACCATCCAATCCCCCCTTATCCAATATAATAATGAAGAAAATAAACTAACAAAAAAATAAAACTAAATTTATTAACGTTGGAGGGGTAGGCAATCAAGGTATAGCGTTATCGACCAGATTCTTCTTACCTTACTATATCCACATCACTTACCAACATTGCAAATATTAGAAATAGACTAGAATTTTACTAGTGCTTTGTGCTGGAGCGGCAAAATTATGATCCAAGTAGTTATTAGCCCACAATCTTTACTAGAAACTGGCATTAAGGTTGAGAAGGTTGATAACCTTCGACTCTTCAAATTTACCGAGGAGTTACAATCTCGCCTCGAAGACTTACTAGAAAAAAACAAAACAGATTGTCTCCTCCTCGAAGAAGAGGCAGAACTTAATGCCATAGGAGAACTTGACCGCATCTTTACCTACCTTAATTCCCTTTTGGCTGCCCAGCAATGACTATTAATGAATTGACAAGGCAATTGGTGCGGAAACGCGCAGGCTACCTGTGCGAATATTGCCACTCTCCAGAAAAAATCAGCACCTCTCGTTTCACTATCGATCATATCCAGCCTCGCTCTCTAGGTGGTTCCGACAATCTTGATAACCTAGCTCTAGCTTGCAGTCGCTGTAACCAACGTCGTTATAACTTCATGGTGGGTAAGGATGTAGAAACCTCAGCAATTCTACCCTTATTCAATCCACGTCAACAGCAATGGTCTGAGCATTTCATCTGGAACGCAGACGCCACAATGATTGTTGGCACAACTCCTATTGGGCGAGCCACTTGTGAACGTCTCGATCTCAACGACGTTCGTTATAAGGGAGAACGTTCTATCCAAGAAGCTCGTGAGCTATGGGTTCAGGCTGGCTGGCATCCTCCCTCAGAAGACCCCCAGCAGCTTGAGTAAGCAAATCTATGCGCATAAACATTAAAAATTAAAGGACTTATGGTTTGGCGATTAATAATGGCCAAACGCTTTTACAACAAAAGGCCATTCACTGATTCTTCCTCTTGGGTTTCTGGATGAACCCATACTTCAACCACCGGCACCCCTTGAGGAGTCTTTGCTTAAATCGGGATGCGTTTGGGCGAGAAGCTAAAAAATAAA
Organism: Ancylothrix sp. D3o; assembly: GCF_025370775.1. Taxonomy (NCBI): domain Bacteria; kingdom Bacillati; phylum Cyanobacteriota; class Cyanophyceae; order Oscillatoriales; family Microcoleaceae; genus Ancylothrix; species Ancylothrix sp. D3o. Next base: position 3,934 of record NZ_JAMXEX010000057.1, read on the forward strand.
CGATAGCCTGCCAAAAGTGACATAATCCTGACGAGGCCCTGCGGCTACAACGCGGGGCTTATGTGCTGGCGTTCTTAAAAATTAAAAATAATCTGCCATTGCAAATATCCACCGTTATGGGACTATATCTATAGTTTTTCGGAACGCAAAAGTACGAGTGATCCACTTTAGCGTCTGAAGCGAGGGCCAAAAGCAATCAAACATAGAGATGCTTACAGCTAAAATCGTAGTTTTCTCTCTCATGCAAAAATTGAACAATAATGGTGCCTAACGGTACAAGGTATGACAAAGATAATATCGATATTCAACCAAGCAGGCGGTGTAGGAAAAACGACTATTACGCTCAACCTAGGCTATCAACTTTTTAAGCGTAGCAATAAGGTCTTGCTTATCGATCTTGATCCCCAAGCGTCTCTGACACTCTTTATGGGCATTGATGCTAATAGCTTAGAAAAAACCATGTTTGATGCCATTGTCAATGAGGAGGCTTTATCTATCCACCCAAAGGTTCATGGGATGGATATTGCTCCTACTAATATCAACCTGAGTGCGGCTGAAATTCAGCTTGTCAACTTGGACTTTCGGGAAGTGCGCCTACAAGATGCGCTTGCCCCAATCAAAGGCAACTATGATTTTATCCTTATTGATTGCCCACCTAGTTTAGGACTATTAACCTATATCAGTTTGGTAGCGGCTACCCATGTTTTAGTCCCTATCGAAACGCATTACAAAGCTTTTGAGGGAACGAACCTTCTTCTCCAAACGGTAGCCAGAGTGAAGAAAAAAGGAAACCGTAGCTTACAGATAGCGGGGTTTGTTCCTTCTCGGTACGCCGCGACTAATTCTCAGGATAAACGGACTCTTCAGGCCATTAAGGAACAATTTGGAAAGGTCGCGCCTGTTTACGATCCGATTCCTCGTATTACGGCTTTTGTAGACGCATCAGAACAGCAACAGCCTCTTGCACTTTACGAACCTAGAAGTCCTGTAATTAAATTATTAGATCGCTTAGCAGCAAAAATGGAGAATTTAAATGGCTAGTAAAAGCAATCAGCCTTATAAAGGCCAGGCTAATCTAAGTATTCTTTTTGGAGATGACGACACTGATAAATTTGCAAAAACTTCGGTGTCCTTGCTCTCAATTGAATTGCCTAGCTCACAGCCTCGACGTTATTTTGATTCTCAAGCTATGCAGTCCTTAGTTGAGTCGATAAAAAGAGACGGCATTCTTCAGCCTTTATTAGTCCGCCCTCTAAACAACGATAGATACGAGTTAGTAGCGGGAGAAAGAAGGTATAGAGCAGCTACGGAGGTTGGGCTTAAGGAAGTCCCCGTAGTTATTCGACAATTAACCCAACAGCAAGCCTTACATATTGCGTTGATTGAAAATCTACAGCGAGAAGACCTCAACCCTATAGAAGAAACCGAGGGAATTCTGGAGTTTTTGTCCAGCCAACTCGAAGTTTGTCAGGATGATGTAATCCGGCTCCTCTACCGAATGCAGAATGACATTCAAAGGCAGAATGATAACGTTATCATTCAACCAGAAGCAGAAACCATTATTAAGCTATTTACTCAGTTAGGAGTGATGTCCTGGGAGTCATTTGTCAGCAATAGGCTTGCTTTGCTGAAGCTCCCTGAAAGGATTATTGAAGCACTCCGCAAAGGGCAAATTGAATATACTAAGGCGAAAGCTATCGCCAAAGTCAAAGACGAACAAGCCCGGAATGAATTGCTTGACACGGCCATAGCAGATAACCTTTCGTTAACGCAAATAAAAGAAAGGGTAGCGGCCTTAAAAGCGATGTTTGGCAAGGAAAAAGCAGAGGAAACCTTGAAAAATCAAATGAAGGTTACTCTTAGCAAAGTTTACAAGTCAAAAGCTTGGAACGATCCTAAGAAGCAAAAGCGCCTGCAAAAAATTCTTGCGGAGCTTGATTCTCTTCTTTGATGCGGACTCTGGTTGGATGATATTGTCACAACCTTGAATCTTTGCTTAAGCAAAGATTCTTTAGTCTGGAAGGCTGGTTAAGTACCCACCTCCATCACTTCAAAACTATCACCACCGGCAACGCTAATAATCTGGCCGTCAGCAGTAACGAATTTATAGAAGTTGAAATAAGGAGGCGCAGGCACCTCAACCAACCGGCAATTCTCTATCCAGATAATCTGGGGATCTATATGAGTACCAACAAATTGCCTGACACGGAACAGACAATCGCGGACATCATCAAAAATCCGAGCATTGAAAACAGCACTCGCTCGTTCCCAAAAACCAGATATATAAATAATGTGGCGAGTGTACGCACTAAAATTGTTGTACCAAGATTCCATACTGGTATAGAACTCAACCATCGCATCAGCAGAAGCAAAAATCCGGCCATTCTCAACAGAATTAAGCTCAATCAACCACTTAGCCAACCCCTTAATGTTCATGTTGCTCGGAACAGCAACCCATTTCGGTAAATTCTGGAGTCGTTGTTTTTGACTATCTGATAGCAAAGCCCAAACTTGAGTTTTAACCAATGCAGGAAGACAACAAAACTCTTGTAGCTGTTCTTGGATCTCGCACTCTTGTAAGGATGAAGCTATAACACGGGCGGTTTCTTGTTGCTGCTGGTCAGAAAGGCGTTGCCATGCACGCACCTTTATCTCAGCATTTAAGAAAACCATTATCTTATTTATTTGCTTACTCGTAGTAGCACTTTTGAGTTCTTCTGCTAAGGAAATCTCCACATCTTCACCACAGGCCGGTTGCGGTTCCACCGGCACAAAGACATCACCACAGGCCGGTTCTGAAGTCATCGGCATTTGAACATCACCACAGGCCCGTTGTGGTTCCACCGGCATTTGGACATCACCAGAAGCCGGTTGTGACAACCCTGGTGGAGACCCTAGTGATGACCCAAGTGATGACCCAATCCCAGATAAATCAATGGTTTTAGAACATTCCTCAACATTTGCTATTTCATTAGAAAAATTTTCACCAACCAGTTTGCCAGAAACACCATCAAAATTATTATCACTTACCCCAACAGACTTTTTAAAAAAGCCATCACAGTCATCACAATCAGTCGCCGTAAAGGTTTTAGTCATCACCGGCGTCATCACCGAAGTCATCCCGTCATCACCTACACCTGTTGAATTATGACCGTTAACATTATCAACACTACAGCGTTCTAAAGTGGCCACTTGAGCAGCATGAGAAACAGCACTACCATTGGCCACCCCACCCGGTGCAGTTGGTTTAGGAGACATCGGCTGTGTAAAACCAGATGGGCCAGAAGGTGGAGATGGTGGTAGCGGATTGCCGGTAATAATAAAAGGGTCAGAATCATGCTCACCACGAATTTTAATCCCCAGCCAAAAAGAACCCTGATTATCCGAACTTTTAAGCACATTGTCCAACCGAAGCTGATTAATCAACAAATCGTGCAAATTCGCAACAAAGCGATTAAGACTAACCACCGAATGACCAGTAGCCCTAGAAAACTCAGCATAATTAGGATAAAGCCAACGACCAACAAACTGATAATAATCAGGATTAGAACGATCCTTCTCTTGAGGAGCACGGCCAATATAAGTCTTATAGCCTGAGCGTAACACCAAACAATGATCCACCCAAGTAGCTATCGGGTTCGTACTAATAAGCGTTTCCTTCTCAACAGAACACAAACCCAAAACAAACTCGTCAGTTCGCTTAATATAATTAGAAACCTCCGCATCTGACATCCCCAAAACCCAATTCATCAAACCAGGTAACTCTGGTACAAATTCACCAGTAAAGCAATTTTGTTGACTATCATGGCGAATAAGATTCCGCTGATTTTTAGGCTCAATCCGCTTATTCATACGGATTGAAATCCGACGACGCTTCAAACCAGAGGTATAATCAGAACATTGCACAATTTCATTAGCCACCACAATTGCCATCCCATTAAAAACAAAGCCCTCAGTAGCCTGTTTAAACTTTTGTTCATAAGGAATAGGATCTCCCCCCGTCATCGCCTTAAAAATAGAAATCTCGCCAGCATAACGTTCAGAATCAGTAAGCAAAGCTAATAACTTACCCTCCAAATTAGCAGTCTCAAACCGGCTAGTTTCCAACTTCTTAAAACTGGTAGATAAAACATTTTCCTTACCTACCATAGCCATTGCCAAATTCATAAACGTAGATTTGCCAGTGCCCCCAGGGCCAATAATTTCCAAATAACGATGGAAATCACAAGCCCGACGGTTTACAATGGCATTTAGGTAAGCCCGCAGTAATTGCACTAACTGGGTATCACCCTCACACATCTCGTGCATCCATTGCTGAATGTGGGGACAATCTGCCTCTGAATTGTATTCATAAGGCAGACACCAGTTAATATTATTTTCTGGTTGATGAGCAGAAAAAGTATT
>NZ_JAMXEX010000058.1 GCF_025370775.1 Ancylothrix sp. D3o
ACGTTAGAAGTGGCAAAAAAGTCATCTAAAACTAACCAAACTTTAGGAAGGTTATTCCTTTGATTTTCTGCTAAAGGTAGGCGCTGATGCAAAATGTTGGAGACGGCATTTACTTGGGAAAAGAAGCCATCTAATACTGGTTGATTACTCTTATCGCGGTAGTTCCGTTTGTAAACCCCAGGGATAGCAGCCAGCCCTAACCAATCATCCCCCTTCCATCCGTTGATGAAAAACTGAACGTCTTTACTGTACTTTACAGTTTGGGCTAACCAAGCCCTCAATATTGTGGTTTTGCCGGCACCAGGTAATCCCGATAATACCCAACTGAGAATATTATGCTGTAGCTGTTCGGTAAGAAGAATAGTATGCTCAGTTTCTCCTCTTGTTCCACCGGCAGCCACATAACTATATCCAGCAGTTTCATCCAGAAATGTGTGGCTAACCGGCCCCCGTTTTGTGCCCTTACCCACAGTAAGAAAGGGTTGGTCAACCGACCCCCGGTTTTTTACACCGGCATCCCCATTAGGAAATGGTGGATCAACCGGCTCCCTTTGGGATTGTCCTTGTACAGGTAGATTTAAAGGTTGCTCCTCAATAGTGTTAGCTTCCGTGTCCCACAAATCCTCCTCAAATGGCGATTGTTCATTGGTAAATTGATAGTTTGGTTGTTGATAATGGGGTGGTTGATAATGTTGGCCTTGGTTCCGTTTACCTTGTGATTGTTGGTGGTTCTCATAAGCCGGTTGTACTGGTTGTTGGTGATTTTGATAGGCCGGTGGTACTGGTTGAGGTTGGCGGTTTTGATAGGCCGGTGATACTGGTTGTTGGTGGTTTTGGGAGGCCGATTGTACTCGTTGAGATTGGTGATAGGTTTCTTGGGATTGCTGATAAGTGGGCTGAGATTGGCGGTTTTGAAAGCCCGGTTGTGCTGAAGGGGGTTGTTGATAGGCCGGTGGTACTGCTTGAGGTTGGCGGTTTTGATAGACCGACTGCACTGGTTGAGATTGGTGGTTATGGTAGGCCGGTGGACTGCGGTATTGTGGTTGGTGGTCAGCCTGTTGGATGGTATCTGCGTCTTCTGCTTTCACCCATCCAAAATACAATTCACCTAACCCTTTAAGAGTGATGAATACACCGGCACCGGCAATTAAACCAGCGAATGGAATACTCGTCTTCTGAGGAAGGTCTTGTTTGGTTTTGGTTGGGTCAATTGTTTGTTTTTCTTGGGGGAGCATGGCACAGATAATTAAAATCGTCCCCAAGATTATTTGCACCCCCGATGTTACAACTTTATTCATTACCCCTCCTTATTTTTGAGGTTTCTTTAAGGCTTGTTCCTTACGAAACTCCTCTAATTGTTTGGCTGTCCAGTTGTTGATTTGTTTCAATCGCGTTGCCGCATCTACTCGGTTCTCGGAAGCTAATCTCGTTGTACGGGCTGCGGCTAAATCACCTTGTAATGTTTCCAGCCCAGCTAACCCGAACTCGAAATCATACGCGGTTTCGTAATTGGCTTGGTTGTTTCCCATTAACCAACCTAATGCTGTAAACATGGCTAATTCTGGATAGGCCGGTGTTTCTGCACTACTGGGATTTAGTTTTTTATCTTTGGTTAGCTTGAGTGGTTTATCCAGACTAACCAGGGCAAACTTTTCACCGGCAGCAATCCGCCAGATTAACGGTTGAATCGCTTCAGCTTGCTTCTGGTAAAGACAGGTGGTAATTGTTTGGTTGGAAGCGTTACAAACATCTCCAGACTTACTTAGCCGGTCTTTAGCGGTTGAGCGTTCTTTGGAACCAATATTCAACCATAGCTTTTGCAGTTCCCCCACTGAATTACTACTTGTGACATTTGGTTTAAAGTCAGTGACAACCAAGCTTTCCAGTAGGGCTTTATTCGCATCTAATTCAGCAATTAATTCGGATGAACCTTCGGCAATTGTTTGGGTTGGCGTACCCATTAGGAGAACACCGGCAGTGCTAAGAGCAGCAAATACTGAAAAGCAACACATCAAGAAAATTAACAGTTTCTGGCGTTCGGTTTCTTCTTTTCGTTTATTCGTCCTGTCCCCTGGTATTTCCTCTCTTGACCCCGTTTTCGCAAAGAAAACCGTAGATTCATTTTGATTGGGAGATTGCTGTTTACCAAATGGATGTTCTGGTGGCGGATCGTGAATAAATCCTGCTGCATTTAGGTCGTACATTTTACCCTCTTCAATTCCTGATTTTCACACTGGCCCACACTCGTTCTACTGAATTAGTTGGGGTAGGTTTTTCTTCTGCACCCCAATCTAAAAAGAAGGGTGATAAAAGAATTGCTCCCAGGGTAAATGACATGAAAATTAAGGTGGGATTAACCATAAGAGTGGCGGCTCCTATCACCCCTCCAATGTTCATTGCACCAACAGTAGCCAGTCCTGGTATTGAAACTAGATATCCCATCATGGCGCCGGTGGCAACAGACATGGCTTTATCTAATAATCGGAACATAGTTTTTTCTCCTTATTTGTTGTAATGAATGGGTTGGGTTTGGTTAAGTTTGAGGCCGGTGTTTAATCCGAGTAGGAAAAAGCTCATACAAGCAATACTGACTAACGTTCCACCGGCAATCACCATTAACCAGGGGGTACGGGTTTTGGCAACGAATGTTACTGTACTGTGAGAGGTGGGAGTAGCTTGATTGGTAGAGGGATTACTGATGATTTCTTCTGCTTCGATTTCCACAATATCTGAGGGGGAGGTATCGAAAAACTGAAATGCTTGGGTTTCCCCTAACTTGAAAGAATCAAGCTCTGATTGAGGTTGGTAGGGTGACATGATTATGGTTGAGTTTGAAGATTATGTTTCTCTTTGAGGAATGCCACGAACCCTTCAATTAGTGTGCCAATCACTTCGTAATCTAAATTGGTGGGGACGTTCTGATTATCTTGTGTTGCCAATTTTTTCACATACCATTCGGCGGTTTGGGAAATGTCGGCTTGATAATGCTCAAGAATTTCTCCCACAAATTCATCACCGGCCTGGCTGTTATTAATGAGTTCTCGGATGTGGCTGACAATCTGTTTTGAGAGAGTAAACCTCAGCCGATAGTTTTTCGGTTTGGTCAGTCGTCATAATCTTGTCTCCAGATAATTTAATTGAGAAAAACGTTGATGGTAGGGTCAAAGAAAATCCAATTATTGCTGCACCGGCTCCCTAAGAAACCGCTCTCATCAGAATTTGGTAAAACTAGAGAGTCTATTCCACCACCGACCATCATTGATACCGCTGTACTGCCGGTGAGCAATGGTACGTTTTGTCAAATAAACTTCAGCGGACAGGTTGATGGAAAGGTTAGGCTTCATAGTTGTGGCTCCACATGATTTTGTTGAGAACTATTGTTAGTACACCGGCCAATGGAATACCGATGAGGATGCCACCAGCAGCAATTGAGATAGATGGAGTGGGGTTTGGGAAAATTAGAGGGCCGGTTGTTGCACCCACCATCATTGAGATTGCTGTGCTGCCGGTGGTAAGAAAGCCATGAGTTTGCGCCTTTTTATAAAGCTCCTCTTCAGTTAGTTGGAGTTCTTGTTGTAGAAATCGGTTTTCTCTGTTAGCCTCGTCTTCAATTTCAACCAACCGATTTTGCACAAGTTCATAAAATTCAGTACGCAGCTTTCGGGTCAGTTCGTGGGCGAGCCGCTGATTTGTTTGGGTGAGTTCGTCGCATAGCCGGTGATTAACCGCCGTCCAAATGCTCTCGGAGTTTCCGTGATGGCTGTCTGGATAATGTTCCCCAGATATTCCATATCTTCGGTTGCCAATACTGCAAGTTCCCTTTTTTTTTCGTCATCGCCCTCCTGAATCTCAATATCTAACCGGCCTTCTTGGGCTGCTTCGGCCTCCGCTAACCACATCCGATAAGTTTCACCTAACAAATAAATGCCGGTGCCACGTTCCCTTTTCAACTTTTCATACAGCAAATGCAGCCGGCTTCCCTCTACTAAATCTCCCGGCTTCACACCATAGGTCTCCTCAAAGTGTTTATCTAAGGTGAATTTATCGGTGGTAGCTTGGGGTTTTTGAATCGTGGTTTGTTGGGGGCCGGTGTAGCTATCCACCATCAATTGAGCAATGTCTACCAGTGTGTAACTGTTGCCGTCAGCATTTGCTTTTAACAGTTGTTCTTGCAGGGAAGTAAAGATGGCCAATACATCAATTCTGCCTTTTAGTATGGCTGAATTATTGTCAATATTCCCCTTACCATCAACTTGCAGGCCAAGCACTGTACACGCTTGTTCTACCTGTAGTTTGTCCGTTTTTAGCTGTGTTGCTATTTCTACGATTCTCATTTTCTTGCTCCTTTAGATGGTCTAGTAAATATTTGAGGGCTTGTTGATGGCCCGGATGAGTGATTTCTGGAAGAATTGCAGTTAACGCTGCTCTTAAATCGCCTCCGCCTGTTCTCTCTTTGAACACTACTTCAAAGGATCTTGCATGGCCGGTGTCTACCACCTTTGTCCGGTATTTGTTGTACGAGTAAGAGAAAACCTGAATCCCTACCCATGCGTAAATAATCGTCAACACATCTACACATGAGAATGGTTCATTTGCTCTCCCGTAGTCTTCGATTGGTAGTTGGCATTCTCGTACCCATTTTCTCAAGGTGGGGTAGCTAATATCCAGCAAACTGCAAAGCTGGCTTCTACTGAATCCCCCATATTTGTACAAAATTGCTCTTGGTATTTTAGGCATTCATCCTATTACTTCCTCCCCGTAAAAAATTTAATACTGAACCCGCCCTTTCAATTGGCATCTGGTAGGCTTTCGGTTGGCTTTCGCTAAATACTTGGCTCAGTTTTACTAAAAGCGAACCCAACTTTCTGTGAAAGCTAGTTGGCTGTCGTAGAAAACCAGATTCGTTTCGGATCAGAACCGCAGTTTCAGTGGTGATATTTATTAAAACTCCCCCAAACTTAAGTTGACAAGGGTTTCTCACGTTTTTTGAGAGCGATTTTCTTTACCTAAATCCCATTTATTTTTCTTAATCTGTAGAACCCTTTACCCCAATTTTGTCAAGAGGTTTTCTCGTTTTTTGAGAGCATCTTATTATCAGAGGTGAGTAATAAACATTTTTGAAATTTGTCAAGCCCTTTTCCCGTTTTTTGAGAGGATTTTAGCAAGGTGTCGGTGCTGTCGCCTTCCAGTAGAGCCAGCCACAGCAGAATTCAGAAAGTTTGAATGCGGTAGCGTAGTTTGATTCCCAAGCCCCAGAGGATTGAGTAGATAATGTCAGCAAAACCGGCCACCATTCTTAATTTGTCTGGTACGCTGCCTTGTGTCTCGGCTTCCCAGTACCAATGAGCTTTGGCGGTGTTGTAGTTTATGGCAACCCCAAATACGACATACCAACGAATGAATTCACACAGGCAAGCAGTTCGGTATTGAGGATTGTATTCGTTGATCCCATATAAGCGAGGAATCCACTTCCGGCAGAAGCTATCAACAAATTGTTTGTTCCGTACTTTATACTGTTCATCTTTGGTCGGTATTTCAGTGATTTCTAGGGGAAGGCGTTTCATCAAAAAGCTTACGATTTGTTCCCCAACCAAGGTTGTGGCGGGGTTGTGCTCTGTACTCCTTATAATCTGGCTTGCCTGTTGATGAGGTTTGATTTTATTAAACCACTGTCTTTCATCCATATAAAAAACCTCAGTTACTATTGAAGAGTAGTTTTATTAAACCAAATCTCCGCCAATTCGTGGAGTAAAAAAAATTTAGTGTCTCCTCAATGTTCAAGAGAGAGCGAAATTATAAAAAAAATTAAGGTGAACTCATAAAATAATGATGGGGTAAAAATCTGGGATATAAGGAAATTTCTCTAAAGACGCTGGCAAAAATTATGTTCTACACCGGCACCAGCACTAATAAATCTCCGAGCCGGTGGCTGACGCTACCAGATTCAACTATGAGCGCGGTGGCACCGGCCTGCCAAAAATATCTACTATTTATAAGGTGGCATCGGCCTGTTTAAAAAATTCAATTATTCAATATCGGCGCAGGCATCTTTAAAACATCCGGCCTTTCCTGGGAAGCACCGGCCTGTTTGAAATATCCGACCATTCAACACCGGCACCGGCCTGTCAAAAATATCCGACCATTCAACACCAGCACCGGCCTGTTTAAAATAGCCAACGATTTCAACATCGGCACCGGCCTGTTTGAAATATCCGACCATTCAACACCGGCACCAGTTTGTCTAAAACATCCAACAACTGAACATCGGCACCGGCATCTTTAAAATGTCCAACGATTTCAACACCAACATCGGCAGCGGCGTAAAACTCAACTATTGAAGGGTGGCATCGGCCTCTTTAAAATATCCAACGATTTCAACACCGGCATCAGCTTGTCTAAAATATCCAACGATTTCAACACCGGCATCAGCTTGTCTAAAATATTATGGTTTAATTTTTCTGTCCCCCAACTCCCGGTGCTTCCCCTTCATTCATCGTGGGGACATTCTGAAACTGCCGAAAAATGGTGAAGATTTTTTATGCACCGGCACCACAAAACGGACATTCTTATGATTAGTGGTACGCGATTGCCACTCTTCGTCTCGAAGAGTGGTTTATGGTCGGTGGCCGGTGGGACTGTACTCAATGCTGGTGGCCTAAAGAGCCAACGGAATATCTGTACGCTTCGTCTCGCCGGTGGGTTGATGAACGGATGGGATAACGGTTGTCACAGATGGATCGGGGGGGTAGTCGGGTGGATTCAGAGGCCGGTTGAACCAAGGGGCCGGTTAAACCGAGGGGAAGCCGGTTGGATTGAGGGGTTGGTATTGTCATCTTTGAGGGCCGGTTGGATCTCCGAGTCCTTGCTGATTCCCCCCACCGGGTTTGAGCAGTTTGTCACAGATTCCGTTACTCGATAAGTACCAAAAGCCTCGTCTGTGACGCCTGAATCTCAGGGGTGGTGTTGCTTGAGTAGGGGGCCGGTGGTTATGTGGTTGTTAATCGGTTGGTTGATGAGTCGGTTGGTTGATGGGCTGAATCCCTCGGATGCCAGTAGAATAGAGGGCCGGTGGCTTTGGGATTATCGCCTCTGTGCCGGTGGCGGATACGACCGTTGGTATTGCTGGTGCTGGTTTGTGGCCGGTGGCCGGTGGTACTGGTTAATGGCCGGTGGACAGAGGCATTTTCCACCTTAAGTCTGTACTCGGCAGAACGTATGTACTAGCCTAAGCCTACTATTTCTTAACAAAACTTTACATCATGTCCTATTTTACAGGAACCTCGGCTTTACTGAAATACAGAATTTTTCCTTAGCCATTGGGCTAAAGATTCCTGAGTTTCTCGGTCAGTTGCCAATTGTTCCATCCTTTGCACCACATCCATTTCTGGAACTTCTAATAAATAGCCATTCACCAACAAAAAAGTTGCCATTACTGCAAAAGCTGTGCGTTTATTACCATCAATAAATGGATGATTTTTGGCTAACCCATAACCATAAGCAGCGGCCAAGTCAAATAAATCGGGTTGACCGTAAGCTAATAAATGTCGGGGTCTTGCTAAACCCGCAGCCAAGAGATTTTTATCTCTGACCCCTAAACCGCCACCATGCTGCCGAATCTGATCTTGATGGATGACTTCTACAATTTCTTCAGATATCCATATCGGTTCCTTCATTGAGCTAATTCCCGTAAAGCATTTTTATACTTCTCACTAATCACCTGATAAGCTACCATTGCCTTGTCAAAATCAGACGGTTCAGAGGTTACAGAGTTATCCGATTCAGTTTTCTGTCCTCTTTCGGTGAGAGTCTGTAAAAATACCAGAGCTTCTGCCAACAGTTCCTCTGGTAATTCAGTGGCTAACTTAACGACTTTTTGACGGATTTTTTGAGGCATATTGTTTGTCTAAAATCTTGTGATTTATCAAAAATTAAGTCTGACTTTATAGTTTAACTTATTTATCCATATTCCCCCAATTTAACATTTAGGAACAAAAACGGGCTATTGGTTCATGGTTGAACAAGAAGTGAACACATCCATGAATCCAATATAAAGGATAGCTGAAGGTTAATCACTTCGCTTATAATCCACCGGCCCCCATTCCGACCAAGCTAATCTACGACCATCAGGCAGTTGCATGGTTCTTTGTCTTTCTGGTGGTC
>NZ_JAMXEX010000059.1 GCF_025370775.1 Ancylothrix sp. D3o
CATAACTGTTTTCCTCGAGTTAGCTTTTGGTATATCTTATCATATTTTTGTCCTAACCTTATGCCGTAGTGCTATACCTACCAGACGGGTGTTGATATTCTGGAAAACTTTGGCAGCGGCTGGACTTTTAGCAATCGTATCCGGGTCTTGTGCTGATAAAATTACTCTGATTCCTGATTTTGCACCATTGGCACACAACCGGCCAATTAAATTAGAAATGGCAGCAAATTCAAACAAAATCGGGCTTTCATCAATGAAGAAAATTGAGGCCGGTGCTGACAATGCTTTTCTTAATGCTGCTGAGTATGCCGATTGGGCAATAATTGCTGCATCTTCATCATTTGATAAATTCCGCAGTGCAAATACCAGTAATTGAGCATCTGTACGGAAGGTAGATGGTTGAGCAATTGCTTTCCCTACTCTGGAAGTTTCCCAGAATCGCAACCGCAATTTTATTCGCTCAATTGCTGTTTTAGTATCCCCAGGAACTGCATCTAATCGCAGTCTTTCTTGGGAACAATAACCAATGAAATCGCTTAATGTTGGCATTGTTTGCCATTCAGGAGAACCTAACCCATATTTAAAGGCTTCGGCATAGCGATCACGGATTTGTACATCACCAAAAAATGCTTTTAATGCCAATCCCAATACACTGCGGATAGTGTCTACCAAGACTGTATTTTCTGTTTGACCGGCCCTTGTTCCGAGTACCATTCCCTGTAAAGCGGTGAGCAGAAAGTCTAGGTAATCATCCATCCGTTCTTTCTGCATTTTGTCTGGTAATCCTTTTAAATTAGGTAATTCAAAAAGATTATTAGCCTCAGAACCAATATCGAAATAAGCGCCTTCTTTACTCAGAAAATGGGTATAATCTGAGAATGTTGATGTCCCATCTGGTTTAGGATAATCTAGGATTACAACTGGCATTTCCATCGCTAAAGCGTGAGTAATGATACCAGAGGCTAATACTGATTTACCGCTACGAGTTGTCCCAAATAAACCTACATTACGATGAGCTTTGTAGAGGTCAATATGGACGGGTGTCCCCCCTTCTTCTGCTACCAATTCAAACCCAGTTTTATCAGCATCTTTGGTACGCACAAAGGGGATAAGACCGGGGGCTTCTCCTGATAGGTAAAGTTGGCGTCGGTTGAAAGGTACTGCCAGTAATCTATCCCATACTATCGGCAGACATTGCCACCATACTTTCCAAGGATATTCTGTTTCTCTTAATACCCAGGCCGGTGAGACAAACAATGATTGGAAATAACGACAAGCATCATCGAGTTTGCTGCGGGTATCACGGTAAATTAGGAAAGCTAACCCTACATAAATTGGTACGTCACCTTCATAAATAGATTCAAGGGAGGCTACCGATTTCTTGATGTTCAGCATTGCTTTTACATCCACACTTTGTTTCTCTGCTGATAACTCAGTGGCGGCTATTGATTGTTTAGCAATGCGTTGCATATTTGTCTTAATCAAGTTATCATTAGCCCTTGATAATTGACAGACAATTTCAGTATCATAGACGGCATCTCTGGCAATCGCTTCCCAAAGATAGCGCATTTGTCGGGATTTATTAAGCCATCCCCCAGGCTTTTCTAGGAAGGTGAGAACTCCGATATATTTGCCATTAGAATGCACCCACTGCCGGTCAGCCACCGGCACGGAAGATGGGGATTCCATTAAGACGGTTACGGGATGCCATTCGCTGTACACTTCTTCTCGTAATCCAGCTTCATCTAAAACTACGAGTTGCGGAATTTGACGGGGTACTGTTGAATTAAACCGGCACCACAATTGCTCCCACAATTCAGTTTCACTATATGGACGAACAACTAATCCCATTTTATTTGAGAGTAATTGTTGCCATAATTGATAGCCATCCGTGTAGGCTGAGCGAAGAATTTGTTCTATGTGGAAAAAGCGCATTTCGTCATATTCACCAGTAAACTTTTTCCACGATTTTTCTGATTTGAGCAACATTTTTTCGATGGGATCTGCTGCACCAAATGATTCAGGGTCTACGGTATATGAACAGTAGAGACGTAGGTATTTTGGTTTGCGAATACCTTTATCATTTAGCTGGCGTACTCTTGCTCGTTCTGCCATTACTAAATACCGCAGTTCATTGCTAAGAACACCATCAAATAATTGCTTGAGTTCGTTCTGGCGGTCGGTATCGTCAGTAAAGCTGCCTAAATTTACTGTCAGGGTTTCACCGGGTGGGATATCTTTTAAGCCAACCTCAAGTGCATCAAACACTGGATCTATTTCTTCTGAACGTAGGGTGGGATGGACACCCTGACATTCAAACCCAAAAATGATTTTGAAGGCATTTTGACCTTTTTGTAAGAGATACGCCCCAATGTTTGCACCAAAAAAGCCGAACTTTAACATAGAAACCAAGTCGGAGGCATCTTCTATTGGTGTCAGTCGTACTGATTGTTGTTCGCCTGTTCTTACTTTCCTCTTGCCAATTTTTACCATTATTTCCTCGCTTTGGTTCTAACAGTTACCCGTTGATATAATGCAAAGCCTCTTGACCAAGTGGGCACCGGCAGGAATTTGGAAAGAAAACGCCAAGCTTTGCTACCTGTCAGTACCCACCAACTAGAAATTCCCCACGCCATTATTATGCCTGTCCATACCCAATTTAGACCTAATAAAAGCTTACAAATCCAATAAGAAAGCATGGCTATTGCAATCCAAGGTAATAATTGATCTGCTGGAAATGGGCCAAAGTTTGGTTGTGCACCTAGCATTTGATTGACTTTACGAAAAGATGATTTTTCTTCACTCATGTTATGCAGCAGCACCACCAGTAATCACTTGGGTAATAACATCGGCAACTGTTACAGCGACGACAATAATTAAGGGTGTTCTTGCTAAGGTTTGCCAGTCTTGATCTTGCCGTGCTGCTTGTACCACTTGTACCAAAGAAATGCCAACGTAAAGTATGAATAACGCTCGCAATACGTTGAAAACTATGGGTACAACTGTTTCTGCACCAGGGAAAACTCCTAACAGCCAGCTTTCTGCGGCGGTAAAAAATTGGGCACCGGCTGGGGCAGAAAATACCTCAAGCCAAAATATAGCAAACACCCACAAGAATATACTGGGAGATAAACCATAGCGCATCAATATTTTATGGTGCGCTGATAAAAATTGGGATTTCTTACCGTAAATAATCAGCAATCCCCAGAATGCGGCAAGGCTAAACAAGCCTACCAAAATTGATGCAAATGCTCCTCCTACTGCTAAGTTCAGAATTAGCAACACGGTCGCCAATAGCAGTAATTCATTGGTTTGCAAAAGCTGTTTTGTGGGTTTTACACGACCCCCAGAAGAAGCGAATTTTGAAATCATAAAGTGCTCCCTAACACGCACTATCAATATGAATGTTTTTAGAATCACTCCTAATCCTCAAGAGTGCCATCTACCGATAGCAGTAAATTATTTCAAGAGCCTGTCTATGTCTTATTAATTAATAAACACGATTTTAGCGACCGATATCAAGCATTACAGTTTTAAGAAAAATTAAGTAACATTTTTTTAAGAGACAACTCCTGCATTCAAATAAAAATAAACACCAAACACATCAATTAATATCAAACCCTAGATAGACCTATTTCCCCCTGCTATACTGCCTTTAGGAATAGCTAACACCAAACACAACAGCAACTATGACAATGATTTTCCCCTAAATATTTGGGAAATTTAGGGGAAAAAACCAAGAAAAAGTTAGGGGACAAATCTCTAAGGACTTGTCCCCTAATTTATTAGGTTGAAGTTTAGGGGAAGCTTTGTCAGGAATCAAAAAGGGGGCGAGAGAGGAGACAGGCTAAAGCGTGAATAAAAGAGCAGAGTTCTGTATCCCAAGGGGTTTGCTTCCAGAATAGTAAAGCAAACTTAGCTTGGCGGCTTAACTTACTGAAGCGGACAAGATTAGCATCAACTTGTTGGAATTGAACAGCTAAATTGGAAGCCTCATCAGCATCTTCTAACTTCGTAAGCAGAAAAGCCGGAAAATTATCAGTGGTTTCGATATTGCTGACTCCATCACCCCCATCCAACAAACAGCAAACCTCAGCATCCAAAGCATTCTTTATCTCAAAAAGTAGAGATCTGTCGAGTGTTTTTTGCTCGGAGATAGCCAACCTTGAGAGTAACCGAGTCTTCAATTGTTCCCGTTTTAAACTATCAATACTTTCCTTTAGTTGGTAATCAGAATGATAGGCAGAAGTTTTCTCAATAGAGAAGCCTACCACTCCCCTTACTACCCCATTATCATCAACTATTGGCTGGGCTACACTTGAGTACACATGATTTTCTATTTTACTAATCCATTGTGCCGACCGGCCTTGCAAGCCTTCTTTCATTCTATAAAAAACGTCTGGGTAATCTTTATACAAATTAAACACGGACTTTCCTACAACTTCTCCTGGTTGTAAGCCTAGCTTCTCTAGCCCTTTACCCTCTGATAAAGTAAAAATCCCATCAGTATCTATTGCATACAAAATAATATCTGTCCTATCAACTACTGCTTGTAATAAATTTTTATGCTTTAAAAACTGTTCTTTCAATTGGGCTTCATCTGTAATATCTCGGATAATCACCAAAATTTCAGTATTATCAGTCATAGTAATCCTTGCCTCATAATGATAACGCTTTGAATTTTCTTCTAAAGAATAAACCATCTTTTGAGGAGTGCCGGTAATACGGGCATCGTTTATCGCATCCATTGCTCTTGCTGCAACCTCTGCCGGTAAGACGGCAGTCAGGGGTTGGCCAATGATTTTATCTAAAGGCAGATAAGGAGTTTTACCAGATGGTGAAATAAAGTCTATGTAACGTCCCTCACGATCTAGCCTAATTAAAATGTCAGGAACTGCTTTAATTAAGGAAGCATTAATGGCTTCACTTTCTGCCAATTTTTGTTGAGCAAGGAAGCGCTGAGTAACATCCCGACAATTCAAAGTAATACCAGCTATATATGGATTACTGATACAATTAGAGATAACCGCCTCCAGATAACGCTTTTCCCCTTGATTATTCTGGACACAAAACTCTATTGTCATCGATTCTCCATCTGGTGAACCTGATAGCAACTGCAACGCTTTTAAAACAGCCGCTCTATCCGACCAGCATACCCAATCTAGTAGTTTTTTCCTAACTACTACGTCTTCCCCCTCTCCCAGGATGTTTTTCACTGAAGTGCTGGCATAGCAAATTGAGTAGGTTTCATCTAAAATCAAGTAAGTGTCTGTTGAATTCTGGACAAGCATTCTCCATTTTGCCTCAGAAGCAATTAAAGCTTCTTGGGATAGCTTGGTTGTCGTTATATCACTTACCATCCCCACAATAAAACGGGGTGTATGTCCTTCATAAAAAACTTGAGAGCTTCCAATTAAAGTGTGCCATGCTTCCTGATAAAATACTCTAAATTCAATTTCTTCTGAACCTGAAATCGTATTGAAGCTGAGCAATTGTTCGGCAACTGCATAATCTTCTGGGTGTACCATGCCAAACAAAATATTTAGTAGGTTTTCTGAACCTTCTGGTGGCAACCATTCGTGCATGATGCCCAACAATTCTAAATGTTTTCTCTGTAAATCCCAACACCAACCCCCTATCCTCATATTTTTTAGCAAATTGGAATAGATGGGAGCAT
This sequence comes from Ancylothrix sp. D3o, assembly GCF_025370775.1. NCBI lineage: Bacteria > Bacillati > Cyanobacteriota > Cyanophyceae > Oscillatoriales > Microcoleaceae > Ancylothrix > Ancylothrix sp. D3o. The sequence continues at coordinate 5,678 of NZ_JAMXEX010000059.1, forward strand.
TTCTACCGTTTAATAAATTCATACTTTCTCCTTACTTCTGCTCAGTTACATTAAACAAATAAGCAAGCATTGTTGTCTCTGGTAGTGTTTTGTGACAAGCTTCTAAACGAACAAAAAAGCGTCGGGCTATTGAACAATTCAGATTACCCACACTCGGCGATTGAGCAACCGCAAATGAAATATCAGACATTAACCCTAAGAGAACACGAGCCCCATAAAACGATTTAATCTGACAGCTATCTCTGCGGTAAGTTAAAATTGTTGTCCGCTCTAGTTTATCCGATAATACTACTAAATTGTCGCTGCTCTTTAACTCCAATTTCTTAGCAGTTACAGGAAACTCGCTAAGCATAACCCACTGCTTCAAGGATTTAATAAATTGCTCACTTTGCTCTGGAACAATATTAAAAACAACTTTTGGAGAAGGTTGCTGAGTTAAATCTATCTTCTTAGGGACTTTAACCTCAGATAAACTAATATCTGAACTCTCACCCATTACCACCCTCTCTCGACCTTGTTTTTCACTTTCCATCGGCTTCTCCACCGGCTTCTCCACCGAGTACAGACGTTCCGGCGGAACTTTACTACCCACCGACTTCTCCATCGGCTTCTCCACTGGCTTCTCAATAACTTGCCCAACAGAAACTGGTTTTAGGGGGGCTGTATTTGAATTCTGAATTTCTTTATACTGACTAACATGACTTACACTGCTATCAACAGAATGAGTAGATGCAGCTTCTACAAGTTCTACAAATTTCCACTCTTTTTTAGAAAAGACTGTAGAAAAACAATCCGGAAAACTATAAGTGACAACGCTTCCATTTACCTCTGCTTTTAAAAAAATATCAGATTCATTCTCAATAAATAAATTTAAAACTTTTACTATTTTTTCACCCACTGAGGTTTTTGCATTTATCGGTTGCATTCGATAAGTTTTTCCAATCTCTAATGGCAATGAACCAATATATTTATCAGGCAGCTTAGATTGATGCTCGGACTGCACGGAACGAGAATGTCGCAAGTAAATATAAACCTTGCCGTTTATCCGCTTTTTTTCAAGATAAAAACTCGCTAACTTAACTTGGGGCGATGGCGATTTTGTTAACTGCTCTTCCAAAATTAGCTCATCTAAATTATCTCTGATTCTCAGTAAATAATCTAAATCAAAAATTCCACTCTCTAATAATCGCATAATTTTCTTAAAGGCTTGATTTGGCGATAAATCCCCAGGGTTAGTTTCTTTACTAAAAGCTGTTTTAAAAACCATATTATCCCGACCTCAACAATCCTTGACAACAATCCTGGCTAATAATCCATACCTTCGATATTAACACAAAATTCCAGCCGCTCCCCACGCCATCGATAGGCTGTACGCAAAAAGAAAAGCTATAAAATTAGAAAATAGTAAATATCCAACTTTGTAATGAAAAAACTGTACCCGGTAGTCATCATCCCCCAAAGTTTAGAAAAGCTGCTCCCTGATAGAAAAAAGCTATCTCCAATACAAACAAATCGAATTCACCTAATAACGAAAACAAAAGCAAGGAAAAAAGATGATTTAGCCTGGCTGTACTGGGCTGTCGTAATCGGTTGTCTTGGCTCCATAGGCTTCCTACTAATACTAGGGGTAAATCCTATAGTCATTATAATATTAGCCATTATTGCTGCTGCGCTAATTGGCTGCATTTTTATTTACGAAAGTTTATATAAGAAGGGTTCACCGGCCTCCCCAGTAGAAACATTCAGCCGGAACGTCTCTCCTTCTTCAGAGGCCGGCGGAACGTCTCTACTCAAACAATTTACGGCTCAATCATTGTTAAAACCGGCCCCACAAAATAGACAGAACACGACCACCGGCCCATCTGAATTATTATTCGAGGATACGCTAAAGAAACACTTTGCAGTCAAGGCCGGTGTACCATTTGATATTCCTGGTTCTGATAAACAATATGTGGCGGATTTTATCGTCATTGATCCCACCACCGGCATTAGTATTGATGTCGAAATTGATGAACC
>NZ_JAMXEX010000060.1 GCF_025370775.1 Ancylothrix sp. D3o
AAAAGAGTTTGAAACTCTGCAAGAATGTGTGGATTCTGCTTTTAAAAATTGTCCTAACGTATGCGCGTAATGCTATACTATCAACAATCCGAAAATCTAAACCAAATTTATCTCGCATTTGGTCGCGCCATTGAATTTGCAATGCTGAAGGGCAGATAATTAAAATGCGCCGGCAACGATGACGGATGGTTAATTCTTGGGCTACTAAGCCAGCTTCAATGGTTTTTCCTAATCCTACGTCATCCGCAATTAATAAGTTAACGCGGGGCATTTGAATCGCACGAACAACGGGATCAAGTTGATAATCTTCGATGTCTATACCGCTGCGAAAAGGAGATTGGAGAGTGCGAATATCGGCGGTTGAAGCGGCGCCCCAGCGGACTGCATCTAAAAAAGCATCTAATTTTGCCGGTTCATCAAAGCCAGTAGGTTGTGGTAGTTCCATCCGTTCCCGAACAGATGCTTCTGGTTCTAATTCCCAGACTACTTGTAATTCTTCCCCCAAGGCATCATCTTCTATAGAGGAAAGTGTAACTAAATTCTCAGGCCGATCTGTTCCTTTTACCAGTGGGTTGGTCGGTATGGCGCTGGGCCGAATGTCGGTTACTACATATTGGCGCGAACGCACTTTTACTAATTGGCCAAGTTCTGGTACTGCTCTAGTAAAACTCATAATTTTTTGTAAAAGTTTAGATATTGATGAAGATTAAATGTTAAATGGTTGAGTTAATTATTTCATGGATCTGCTGCCATTCCTGGGATGTAACTTTATAGTTAGTAGCGTTTGGCTGACGAATCACAGATAAGCTCTTCAGTATTGGGTCTTGTTTTAAGCTTTCCCGTAGCAATGGTGCGTCTAACAATTTTTTCGTAAAGCGAATGATTGCTTGAGGTTTAATACCCAACCGGCTTTTCTCCAGCCAATCCTCTATATCCGGCTGCTTATCCAAAATCTTTGGTTGTCCGATAATTTCGGCGGTGGCATAAATTCCAGCTTTCTCCCCCGCCTGCCAAATCAATACCCCATCCCCAACGGCCATCTCGTTGACATAGCGTGTCACCAGCCAAGGCATTTGCTCAGAATCACGGATGGCGTCCCGCAGCCGATAGTATTTGGGGTTTCCTTGAAATAACCAATATGCCACTTGTTTTCACCGGCAACATAAGCTTTTGTGCTGTTTGGGGTAATTATAGCTAAGTTACTGCTCCTAGTTGGCAAGGGGGCCGGTGCGCGGTTTTGAGTTTTCACGCATTAGGTAAGGAAATCTCAGGAATCTCTGCTTCTTTGGCAACCCTCAAAACTTTTGCTAAAGCACGATATCTTGCCGACTTAGCAATCATTACTTGAAGTAATGAAGTAGAAACCTGTAGAAAATTGATTAAACTAGCAGGTATAAAATGAGATGAGAGCTATAGAGTTTAAGCTGATTTATTTGAAATAAATCGAGCAAATTCGCAGGCGCTGGGTTGTTAAAAAAAATAGAGTAACTGCTAACAAATTCTTTAGCTATTAAACAGATAGGGGCACTTCTCTAAAAGCTAGAGGCGCAAGTTTGGCAGTTAAGCTATCAAGGAAAAGTTTATGATGTCGCCTTTTATCCAGAGTGATTTGATGAGAGGCCGGGTTTGCAGTATATGAGTTGGGAAAATCCGCTTTTTGAGCGTTTAATAGTGAGCTTCAGAAAGTATTGGGGGTGTGACAAATTATAAATTTAAATGATAAAAACCAGTAGTTATTTTTGCTCTATATTATGCTTCCTGCCAAGAAATTGTAAAATCTTTACAGTGGTATGCTTACACTTTATAGAAAAAATCTACAGCTAAATTGCTTTCGCCCTTTGGAATATAACAAAAAACCATCAACCTTGTTCCACCTCTTTTCAAAATATCTGGCCCAATTGAAAACGCTAACAAAAAGCAAAAAACTACGTTGATCAACTCACCCCATTCATTCTCGCCATAGCCTTCCGAGGTGAACTCGTTTTCCAAGGTTCTGAAGTGAGTTAAAAGTGTCGAACCCTGAACGCTGCAAATGTTCCTAATTTTTCACCTCAAGCGCTGGGATGTGTTGCCTGTGGATGATTTGGGTGAACAGGTAGAAAATTGGAAAGTCTAGGATCTGACGGGTACTTTCTGATCGCAAGACTACAAAGAGTTTCGCGCAGAAGTGAAAGTCCTATTGCACTCTTGCTTCGCGTTACGTGTAGCACAGTTTGGAGATCAAGCCAGTTTGAGAACTGCTGCGAAAAGGGAAGCTGGATCCGCTCACTGGAATGCTACATACATTGAGGAGTTGAAGCTAAGATAGGTAAAAATGGTAAGCTTCAATGGATTTAGGCGCATTTGCTCTTAGCATAATAACTAATTTACTGTCAAGTGTAATCTCCGAGGGTACAAACTACAGTGCACTACCATTTTTTCAGCGTCGAAAGATTGAAAGACGTATTGAGGATGCAACGGCAGAAGTTGTGGAACCTTTGTTGCCATTTCTTGCTCACGAAGGGATTTCAGAAGATAAGCAGCACCGCTTAATCGAGACATGTGTTGAGGAGTTGCGTCCTTTGACAAAAAAACCAGAACAATTGTTTCAAGGTTCTCTCAATGGACAAAAGATTTTTGACGACTTGTATACTAACCGTGATTTACCACAAGTAGTTATCGAGGATGGACTGAAAGATGTTTATACGCTCTTGTGTCCTCGTATTGCGACATTACTTTGCAAGATACCAGTAGCTGTAAAAGATTGGGAGAGTGAGGCTTGGTCTGAAAATTTTCGTCGTTTGGATGAGATTACAAGTCAATTACGCACGCTCTTTAATAAAGTTGATGAATTAGCAGCAGCGCCGTCACGAGATGCAGACGCAACACTCACAGTGGTACGACGAACACTTGCTCAAAAGATTTGGCTTGAACTATAGCAATCCTAAATAGGTCAAAACAGGTATAATATTAATTGCTGTCTAAATTTAAAAATGAACATGGACATTATTTCTGAGTTAAATGATTTTCTTAATCAGACGAAAGAAGCTAGAGAAATAAAAAGAGCTTTAGCTGTCAAGATGATTTTAGAAGGAAGATCCTACCATGAAATAAAAGAATTATTACAAGTTTCTCATAGCTTTATTAGTCTGTGGAAAAATCAAGCTCTGTTTTTCGGAGTAGAGAGCTTAAAATTACAATTTAAAGGAACTCAAGGTAAATTAAAACCCGAAGAAAAAAGCCAAGTTATTTCCTGGGTAAGAGAACAAGAACATCTAAGATTATCAGACTTAAAAAATTATTTAGAACAAGAGTATAAAGTTATCTATAAATCAAATCAAAGTTATTATGCTTTGATGGCAGAAGCAAAAATTAGTTGGAAAAAAACTCAAAAAAAGAATCCGGCAAAAAACGAAGAACTCGTGGAAGCTAAAAAAAAAGAAATCATTGAAACATTAGAGAAATGGAAAGAAGAAATAGAAAGTGGAGAGCTTGTGGTATTTATGGTTGACGAATGTCCTGCAACTGTGGGGAGACATTTTAGGCTATGTATGGGGTAGAACAGATCAACGAATAGAAATTCCCATGACAAATGAAAAAAGCCGACAAACTTATTATGGGGGATTAGACTATAAAATAAAAGAGTTTATTGTCCACGAATACGAGCGTGGAAATACAGAAAATACGATTAAGTTTGTCAATTATTTACGCTCAAAAAGAAAAGGAAAAAGAATAGCTATATTTTGGGATGGAGCCACTTACCATGACTCAAAAGAATTTCGGGAATATTTAAGTATAGTAAATGAAGGTTTATCAGAAGAAGAATGGCTAGTTACTTGTCATAAATTTGCCCCTAATGCTCCAGAACAAAATCCCGTAGAAGATATTTGGCTACAAGTTAAAAACTTTATCAGACAATTCTACCATTTATGTAAATCTTTTAAAATGGTAAAGTGGCTATTCAAGTTTTTTGCTGATGGTCAAATATTTGATTTCCCGAAACTTTATGAGTATGGAATTTTTTCACAACCTATTTAGGATTGCTATAGATTTATCAATCCCTCTACAGAAGCCGGTGCGAGTGAATCCAAATAAGTTTTTACTGGGTTGTTGAGTTGCTTGATTGAGTGGAGTAAAAGGGGCCGGTGGTTTGCTTTTCTTTACCGAAGTACGGATGGGTGCTCCCGATGTAACTTGGTCAGTCCCACCAAGCATATAACTGCTGAGAATTTATTTCCAGTTCATCGCAACCCCAAACGAACTTCACAAATTCACCTGCAAAATCTAAGTCTTTTACCCCAATAACTGTTATCGCATCAATAACCAAATCATGTGCTTTTTTGTCAGCATACCCTATTCCATCAAAGCTTACTGTTACCCCGTTTTTTTGACAGCGCTGCCCGAACTCGATAAATGAACTTATTGATGGAGTCGCATTAAAATATGCCGAAGGTTTTGTGTATCCCTCTTGAAGAATATGTTGTAATGTTTGCAACGACAAGCCCTGGAATTTAATAGCGTTTGGGGTGTATTCAGTAATTGACGTACCCAGTATTCTTTCGATATTTTTTGCCATAAAATTAATAACAATAGTAATTCTAAGCAATAGCGTATCCGGTGTACTGTCGCACATCAGATGGATGAAACGCTAGAACAATTTTGTTTTGGGGTATTCCGGCAACAACGAGTTCGCCTGTGATACCATCTTCTATGCCGTCTCTTTGAATCCAGATTTTACCATTAATTTTTACCATCAACTATTTTGGGGGTAAAACTGAGATTCCGACAGATAACTATTTCGTTTATTTGAAACCTTACTGCCGTTCGTTACATTTTTATTTGGGACCCTCGAAAATGTCGGTAAAATTTAGTATAATATATTTTTGTTTGCTCTACATTTACAGGATAATGGTCAAATTATCGAACCAAACTTTAACTACTATCTTTTACCTACAGAGGCGGTTAGTAGAACTAATTGATGAAGCAAAAGCTGTTGAATTTGCTATATTTGAACGATTTGGTGAAAATGAAGTAACGCTGCCCGAATTGGATCAAATGCAAAGTAGTGTGGAAAGGCTGAGAATGCCCTATTCACGTCTGCATACCTTAGCCCTAGGGATAGCTGAGTACCAGCCGGTGGCTCCTGATGCTATGCTGGACCTATTGGCTCAAACTATTCAGCAAACTGAGGCATTAATCGGTGCTGTAGAAGCAAGCATTTCTGAAACTAAGAAAAATTGGAATTTGCCATGAATCCACAACTCCAAATACCAGACCCCCAAACGAGAGCGCAAAGTGTTGCAAGGTGGCGCGAAGTTAACCAACAAATAGACTTGCTCACCCTACAACTTGATGAATTAATTGCGATGGTAGAAACTGGTCTGCGAGAGCAACGTCAGGCTAGACTTCAAGGTAAAGGTAAAGGTCAAGCACCAGAAACTATTAATCGATAAGATCGGTTTAGAGTTCTCTTTTAAGTGGCTTAATTTCGTTGGCTAAAATATCTCGAAGAGCTTCCAGTTTACTGGTAATTTCGCGGGTCGGTTCAATATCTACCGACCCCAAAACATTCATTGACGCCCAAAAATCTATCGGCTCTTGAATATTCATCGGCCTCCGAACCCCCACCGGCCTCCGAACATCCACCCGCTCTCCGACATCCATCTGCATCATAAAATACCCAGGCCCCAAAAAATCCACCGCTTCTCCGGTACCCATCGGCCCCAAAAAATCCACCGGCGCCACAAGATTCCCTGGCCCCTCTACAGAAAGCGGATCTGTGGCATTGCCATGTGCCGGTGGTCTGCATTTGTCGAGCGAAGTGGCTTCGGAGTATGTGCGTATTGCGTGATTGCCCCGGTTTATTTGGATGCCGATGGGATACGCTATTTAGCTCGTGTTCGCCTGTGGTGCCGGTGGGATACCCTATTGGCCGCTGTTCGTCTGGGATGTCGGTAATATACATTTCTTCTGAGCCGGCCTGTAAAATTCTATGAAATAAGGCATGGACGAGCGTGACACCGGCCCTGACAAATCTACCGACATCTCAAAATCTGCCGGCCTCCCAAAATCCCTTGGCGCATCCATATCCAACCGCACCGCCACTGGCATCTCAACATCCACCGGCATCCCACCACCGGCCTCCCATATCCCCTAGCCCCTCTACAGAAGCCGACCATATCACATCCCCCGGTGCCGGTGGTCTGCATTTGTAAGAGCGAACTGGCTTCTGAGTATGCGGGTATTGCGGTAATTGACCCAGGTCTAATTCGCTGCCAGTGTTCGTTTGGGGTGCCGGTGCGGCAATTTGTTTATGTTTATTTGGGTGCCGGAGGGATACGGGAGGGGGCCGGTGTCCGGCTGGGTTGCCGATGTTTGCCTGGAAAACTACCAGGGCAGATGCACTGCTTTCTCCAATTGGCCGGTGTCCGCCTGGGTTGCCGATGTTTGCCTGGGATGCCGGTAATCTATATTTTGCCGCAGCCAGAGTGTGAAATCCCATAAGATGAAGCATTTTCCGAGCGTACCACCGGCCCCCACGCGAGTTCCACCGGCACCTCCATATCCACACGCCATCCAGCAGATTTATCGGTGTCTGAAGATTCGGTTGCGCGACTATTGTATGCACCGGCCCCCCTCCAATCCGTCGGCCTCATAACATCCACCGGCCCCCCAGCAGCCAAGGGTGCTTCAATATTCCCCAGCGCTATGACCTCCATTGATGCCGGTGAATCGCACGGAAGTTTTGGGTTGGCTCTTGACTGGCTTGATTCGGTTGTCTAAAGGGGGCCGGTGGTAGGTGGCATTTTATTTGGAGTCAATTCGCAGGCCGGTGATCTGCTTTTGTGTACAAATGGGTTTCGGAGTATGTGGGTTTTGCGTGATTTGCCCCGGTTTATTGGGATGCCGGTGGTATTGCGTAATTTGTCCAGGTTTTTTGGAGTGCCGGTGGGATAGAGTAGGCCGCTGTCCGTCTGGGTTGTCGGTAATCTCTATTTTGTTTGTGCCGGCCTGAAATGGCCATGAAATAAAGAATTTCTCAGGGTGACACCGGCACCTTAGAGTTCCACCGGCCCCTCAAGATCCAAGGACACAGACAGGTTCACTGGCTTCATTAGATTCAGGGATGCCGGTGAGGTTCAAGGTGTTGGGGAAGTTGGTGATGCCGGTGGGCTTACGAGATGACAATTTTTCTCAAAGCCTTCTAAGATCAGACTTTCAGGCTCTAGCATCCAAAAAAACTCCTCCGTTACCCATGCCTCCTAAATCTAATCATTTGATGAATGGTCGTGCTTAGAAAGCCATTGTTGACAAAAATGCCTCTCACACCGGCTCTGAATAACCACATTTTTTTGTCAAGTGGCTCAATCCCTTGCCCAAAAAAGCTTCCAAGACACTTGTCACCCCGTCAGAAAACAAATACTCTTTTAGTATGGAAAATCCTCTGGCATCTCGAATTTTAGCTCATCTGGACTTATCTCGCTAATATCAAGTAAGTCTTCTTTCACCCATTCAGCCATACTGTATTCGATATCATCAAATGGTGAGTACATATTCTCATTATCCTCCTCCTCTTCTTCATC
>NZ_JAMXEX010000061.1 GCF_025370775.1 Ancylothrix sp. D3o
GATGGAGGCGATGGCAACGATACTCTCGATGGGGGTTTTGGTTTTGATGTTTTAATTGGTGGCAATGGCACAGATATTGCTACCTATAGCTTTTTTTCTGGGCCTATTATTGGTAATTTACAAACAGGTGTTGTCAGTTTTCCAGGAAATTCAACAACAACCGAGTCATTATTTTCAATTGAAAATTTAACTGGAGGCAGCGCTGCCGATCAATTGATTGGGAATAGCGTCAATAATGTTTTGGATGGCGGGTTGGGCAATGACATTTTAACCAGCAGCAATGGCAACGATACTCTCAATGGTAACACCGGCATTGATCAAGCTAATTATAGCAGCTTAGGACGAGCTATAACACTAACACCTTTTAGGGGAATAGATAAAAGTGGAGTTGGTTTTGATCAGCTAATTTCTGTAGAACAAATTGTTGGTGCTATCGGTCAAACCAACACGATCAATGCTTCTTCTGCTACAGGTTCTGCTTCTATAAATGTCAATCTTGGCATCAATAACCTTACGGTTAATAATGTTCCTCAATTGACCAGTACCTTCACTGTTCAAAACTTTGTTAATGTCACCGGTACTCTGAATGGTGATTTTATCACCGGCAATAGTAGTAACAACTCTCTGAATGGGAATTCTGGTAACGATATTGTCGTGGGTGGTGGTGGTTCTGACATCTTGCTCGGTGATAGTGGCAATGATAGTTTAACGGGAACCAACAATCTTTCGCGGGGATCTGGGGAATTTGACACTCTAACTGGTGGTGCCGGAATTGATCGCTTTATTTTAGGAGATTCCAGTGGTTCTTACTACAAATCTGCTGGGGGAAGTGATAGCGCACTGATTACTGATTTTTCGTCTGATGATTTAATTCAATTAGGCTCCGGTGAAACCTACAATATTCAAACCAATCTTTCTGGGTTTCAAATCTTCGTTGTTAATAGTTTTAGCCGTGAGCTTGTGGCCACTATTCAAAACGGGTCTAGTTTAAGGAGTGATGTGAGCGGTGTTCAAAGCAGTATCTCAGGCACTATAAGCACACCATCTCTCGACCTACCTTCCGGTAATTTTCAATTAGCCTCCGGTCAGGTTTTAGGTAGTTTTGTAGGGGCGTAGAATCAGTATAAGTAAGTGAACTTAATTAAACGTAAAAAACTTTGAGCTTACTTACCCTATATTTATCAAATTTAGTTGAGTCTAAAATACTCAAGCTTTAATCCTAATTTTTCGCTTCTTGCCTTTAAGCTTTCCTTAACTGCTTCGATTAAATCATATTCCCAATCAAACATTCTTCCTGCTATTTCATGGGTCTTAATTTGATGCCATTCTCCTTCTATTAGATTTAGCTCTGAGCTATAAGTAGGAAGAAAAAACAAATATAGTCCCTGAACCCGCCATTCTTTTTCTTTCGCTTTCACAATCTGGCTTTTATGAACAGAGTAATTATCTAATACAATTACTGTAATCGCTCCCGTTTGGGCTTGTCTTTGCTGTGCATATACAGCTTCTTTGTCTAATATTTTGACAAAATTTTCTTTTGTGAACCCACTTAAGGAAGCGGCATAATTAAAACTTTTCCCTGGCTCATATATTCCTAATATGTTTAGCCTTTTTCCTCGCTTTTTACTCTGCCTTATTTTTTTCTGTTCTCCTACTTTTACATAACTATAACTGGGACTACTCCACAGGCTGAAACCGCTTTCATCTAAGTATTTTAGGCAGAGCACACCACAAGCCGGCCTTGATTCTTAATATCTCTCTCATCAGCTTTTTTGGCTTGTTTTTGCTCCGGGTTTGGGTGGGTTCTTTGAACTGTTTTTGTTCGTTTCCATTTTAGTCCTTTTTTTTTGAGTATCTTACGGATTTGTGCGGGACTTAATTCCACTTGACGCTCTTGCTTAAGCAGAACTGATAATTGTTTACTGTTATAAGTTCTTTGATCCAACGCACAGCGCTCCTCCAAATACTGTATATCGGCTTCTTGCCACATCTTTTTTCTTCCACTTCTTGGTGCATCCCACAGCCCTTCCTCTCCTTTAAGTACCCACATCTGAAGGCTTCTTCTGACTGTATTAGCAGCCCAATTCATCCACTCTGCTATTCGTAGCTCCTGTCCACCCTTTTGCGCTCAAGCAGAGTACCTCGGCTCTTTTTCGCGTCCTTTCTGGCACTTGAGGATTTTGGCTTAACTTACGAAAGCTTTTGGAATTCTAGCTCACTAAGGCTAATTTTTAATCGGGCTGGCATATTGTGATTGCCTCTTTTTTATAATTTTTTCTATTTTACGTTTAATTAGGCACACCTACTTATAACCATATTCTCAGCAGGGTGGATCAAAACTCACCCTGCTTTGCAATCATTACATGAACGAGAGAAGATAAAAGGCTGTCCTAGATGCTCGTAGAACGCATCCAAGACCATCCAACAATTGCTAGGAACACCCCTTTTTTCGGGATTCAAGTCGCACCCCCAATTACACTTAGATAAAGCACTCCATGGGTTATGCGGTGGTGCATCGTTGGTGGAGGGGCCGGTGGAGCGTGACCTGAACTGGTCATTTGGTAAGCAAGGCCGACCCAACGCCGGGGATTCATACCCCCAAAGCTCACGGGGAATCGCAGTAATAGTATTACCGCTTTACCACAGGCATTCATGGACACTTCCATAAATAAAAGCAGACCACCGGCCAGCCAATTAACTCCAAATAATGCGCTCACCACCATCGGCCCTTTGTAGTCAAAGATCCGCAAGCTAGGTAAGAGTCAATTAAAAACCCATTTAATTCATGGACACCGGGGGATGCGATATAGTCGGCTTCTGTCAAGGGGCCAGGGGATATTGGGATGCCGCTGGATATTGGGATGCCGGTGGATGCAAGAAGGCCAGGGGATTTTGGGAGGCCGGCAGATATTGAGACACCGGTGCATTTGTCAGAGCCGGTGTCATGCTCGTCCATGCCTTATTTCATAGAATTTTACAGGCCGGCTTAGGCAAAATATAGATTACCGGCATCCCAGGCAAACATCGGCAACCCAGGCGGACACCGGCCAATCTCATATCCCACATACCCAAATAAACCGGGGCAAATTACTGCACCGACACTCCAGGCGGACACCGGCCAATCTCATATCCCACATACCCAAATAAACCGGGGCAAATCACCCAATACCACCGGCCACCCAATTAACTCCAAATAAAATGCCATCCCCCGTCGGCCCCGTTTAGTCAACCAAATCCAGCAGATCAAGAGCGAACTAAACACCCTGCCGAAACGACAATTTTATGCTTCCAATGATACAAACTCACGTTACATATAAATAGCACGGCTCAGACGAACCCCGAAATCGGCATCCGGATTTGTCGTGGCGTCACCAAGGCGCTCTTGCATCACTGCAACTGCCAAGTCCCGGCGCTTTGGCGATCGTGATGCGTCGGCAGATGCCAGTGCTCCCGCCATTTGTTCACGCGTGAGATCAGTGCAATAGCAGGGCGTGCCGGGTTGCTGACGCCATGAATCGGCAAGCGTGCCGGCGTCGAAAGCATCAAGCCCGGTGTCTTCGACGAGCGCCATCGCCACGGAGCGATCCTTCTCGCGGTCAGCAGCGACAGGGAGGGCGATACGGTCAGGACTTCCAGCAGGCTTGCCCTTAGCGGCGAAAGAGCCAGACCCGATCGCGTTCCACGCCTTGACGATTGGCCGACCTAGCTGTTCGGCTACCCAGAGGCTCTCGACCTGCCCAGCCTCGATGGCATCAATCTTGTCATCGCGGTGGGGATAGTAATTGGACGTGTCGATGACGACTGTCTCGGCTGGTAGGTTGGCGAAGAGCGGCGCGATTGTGGGAATGCGGTTGAGAGGGATCGAGAGGATCACCACGTCAACGTCCTCCACTGCTTGGGCCGTCGAGACCGCGCGTGCGCCCAAAGCCAGCACATCGGCTTCGATGGTCTCTGGGCCGCGAGAGTTCGCTACCTTCACGTCATGTCCGGCAGCACTGAGTTTGCGTGCCAAAGTCTTCCCGATATGGCCAGTGCCTAAGATTCCGATGTTCATTTTCTTCGTGTTATCCATGATAAATAATCCTTTTACGGAGTTGTTTGACGGGGTATTGCCAGCCCGTTCAAGGTGTCGCGAATCTCGGCAAGGTCTTCATCGGAGAGGCGGCAGGCCGTCTCGATCTTTTCAGGGATCGAGCACGCTGCCTCACGGAGTGCCTCGCCCGCTTCTGTCAGATCGATAAGAACGCGGCGTTCGTCCTGCTGGTCACGGGTGCGCGTCACCAACCCCGCGCTCTCAAGGCGTTTTAAAAGGGGCGTTAAGGTTCCGTTATCCATACCGAGTTCTTGCCCTACTTTCCCAACAGTGCGCGGGGTGCCCTCGTAGAGAGCGAGCATGACCAGAAACTGAGGATAGGTCAGGCCCAAAGGCTCAAGAAAGGGCCGATGGAGCCGAATGACGCGGTTCGACGCACTATAGAGGGCAAACGAAAGCTGCCTCCCCACATGTCGCCGTTCGTTGATGTTCGAGTTGTTATCCATTTAGTAAGAATCCAGTCAATCACTATTATATAGCGCACTATATGGGGTAAAGCCGAGAGGGAGAGTCGAGGGGAATGTTGCCATTCGACCCCTCTCTTCCGAAATCGGGAAGAGCGATTATTCAGCGCACACGGCTATTCAATGTGCAATCCTTTTGTCATTAACAGACTTTTGACTGCCGTCACCAGCAGTCTTTTCCGAAGAAGTGGCAATGTCGATGCAATAGCTGAAGATTAACCCACTCGTCTTTTCGTCCTTGAGAAAGATTTAATAGGCCCGGCTTCTGGAGAAGGGCCAGGGGTTTTTGGGAGGCCGGTAGGATATCAGAGAGCTACTGGATGTTATGAAGCCGGTGGATGGGGTGGAACCGGTGGATTTTAGGGGGCCGGTGAAAGCAGGATGGCCGGTGGGTGGGGTGGCACAAAATGCTTGGAGGTCGGTGGAGTTTGAAAAGCTGGTGGATGTTTGGGAGCCAGCAGATATTGAAAAGCTGCTGGATTTTTAGGGGCCGATGAATTTTGAGAACTAGAACCTGCCCTTCCATTGGCGAACTAGAGACCGAACCTAACCTTTACTCACCAGGAATGGAATCGCTCAACAGCGAACTTAAAAGCCGATTGGGATGCACCGGCACCGATGGATGTGATGAGGCTGTAAAAATGGACGGTCAAGCTGGAATTTGGATACACCGGCACCGATGGATGTGATGAGGCCGGGAATATTGCAAAAGTCAGTGCATACTCAGGTGCAGATGGATATAGAAGGGGCTGACGATCTATAAGGCTCGCTTGATCTGTTTTGGGCCGGTGGGGTTCCAAGTGCCGGTGGGGTTCCAAGTGCCGGTGGGGTTCCAAGTGCCGGTGGGGTTCCAAGTGCCGGTGGGGCTCCAAGTGTCGGTGGATGTCCGGGGGGCGGTGGATTTTTTTGGGGTGGTGGATCTTGAGGGGCCGGTGGGTTTTGAGAGGCCGGTGTCACACTGAGAGAATTTTTGATTATCATGGCCATTTTAGGCCGGCATAAACAAGATAGAGATTACCGACAGCCCAGGCGGATAGCTGCCTACCCTATCCCACCGACCCCCAATAAACCTGAACACATCACGCAATTTGCGATTCATTCGCATGGGTAGATTATTGCAGAGCCGGTGGAACTCCAAGGGGCCGGTGGAGGGCGGGGACAGGGGGATGTTTAGAGGCTGGTGGGACTCCAGGAGCCGGTGAATTTTGAGAACTCGGCTTTCGCGCTGAGACTGGTGGATGCTGGAAGGCCGATGGCTTTGTAAAGGCCGATGGATACTGTGATGCAGGCGAATGCTTGGGGGCCGGCGAATCTGTCGGGGGCAGGTGTTACTCGTTCGTGCCGGTGTTACGCTCGTCCATTTTAAATCTTATGGCCATTTTAGACCGGCCCAGAAAGAATACATATTATCGCCACTCCAGGCAGACACCGGCACCACCGGCATCACCAATACCTTGAACCTCAGCGACCTCCCTGAATCTGATAAAGCCGGTGAACCTGACTGAACCCTTGGATGTTGAGGGGCCGGTGAACCTGAACTCGCTATATGGTCGGTGTACCTAAAGAGGCCGGTGTCACACTGATAAATTCTTCATAATCATCGCCATTTTAGGCCGGCATAAACAAAATAGAGATTGCCGGCACTCCAGGCGGACAGCGGCCTACCCTATCCCACCGGCACCCAAATAAACCAGAGCAAATCACGCCATACCATCGGCACCCAAATAAAACGGGGCAAATCACGCCATACCACCGGCACCAAACTACCAGAAGAAATTGTCATAACCACCGGCATTCAATTTGGCATCGGCATCAAATTAGCGTCTGCTTGTCAAATCAACAGAATTTATCCCACATACCGAACTAGACCTTGGCAAATTCCCGCAATACCCACCGGCACCCATCCGTACTTCCGTAAACAAAAGCAGACCACCGGCCTCCCAATTTACTCCCAATAATCCGATCAGCCATCGGCCCCCTTTACCCAACGATCTCCCAGCTTCTCAACAGTGCGCTAAAAGCTTATTTGGATTCACGGACGCCGGTAAATGTCATAAACCAGGCTTCTGTATAGGGGCTAGGGGTTCTTCGGGTGCCGGTGGATATCGCTCCTTCTACTAGCAAACTAGAAGCCGAACCGAACCTTTTACTCGCTAGGAATTGAATCGCTCAACAGCCAACTACCAGCCGATTTTGATACATCGGCACCGATGGATATTGCAAGATAGAGGGATGCCGTAATGCAAGCGAATGTTTGTTCGGACAGTGGATCTAGTCGGTGGATATTCCGAAGCCGGGGGATCTGCGAGCAGCCGGTAGGTACATCCATCGGCCACCGAAAGCGTCACGCCCGCAGGCGATACTTTAGGGGAGCCGACATTGAGCACTCACAGCCAACTCCAAGCCGATTATTTTGATTCACCGGCACCGATGGATGTGATGAGGCCGGGGATATTGCAAAGTCAGTGCATACTCAAGTCCAGATAGACATATAGCAGTCCTAAATAGGTCATAACAGGTATAATATTAAGTAGTGTCTAAATTAAAAAATGAACATGGACATTATTTCTGAGTTAAATGATTTTATTAATCACACGAAAGAAGCTAGAGAAATAAAAAGAGCTTTAGCTGTCAAGATGATTTTAGAAGGAAAATCCTACCATGAAATAAAAGAATTATTACAAGTTTCTCATAGTTTTATTAGTTTGTGGAAAAATCAAGCTCTGTTTTTTGGAGTAGAGAGCTTAAAATTACAGTTTAAAGGAACTCAGGGTAAATTAAAACCCGCAGAAAAAGGCCAAGTTATTTCCTGGTTAAGAGAACAAGAACATCCAAGATTATCAGACTTAAAAAAATATTTAGAACAAGAGTATAAAGTTATCTATAAATCGAATCAAAGTTATTATGCTTTGATGGCAGAAGC
>NZ_JAMXEX010000062.1 GCF_025370775.1 Ancylothrix sp. D3o
ACCCCGGAGACACTTAAAAAAGAATTTGATGCCGGCCATTTAAACGGACAAGTTATAGCGGATGTAACTTTGAAGGGGAATTATTCGACAATGAAGGTGGAGATAAACCCTCAGACAATTAGTTTCCCTCAAGAGTGGACAAGACGACGAGATATTGAACCACCCCAAGATGACAAGTTTAACAGTAGTGTTGAGAAACTAGGACGAGAGATCGCTCATTCCATGTTTGGAAGGGAGGATTTAACGACTAAGGTTAATACTACCTTGCTTAAAGATGGTGAACCCGTTAGTGTGCCGGCCTATCAATTAACATTTGATTATCTCAAACACCGGGATGTTAAAGCGTTTTTAGATAAAAATAGTATCCCACATCTGGAAGTAAATCCGAATAACCCTGAAATTAATACTGAAACTGCTCGCGGTTATCGGGTGGTTCGTATTCCCTGTGAATGTATGGAGAATGATCCTAAATTTGAAAATGTAAAGAAGGCTTTAAATGCCAAGCTAATTGATTCAGCATCCGCTAACCCAGAGATATCTTCCCCTTACCACCAGAAATTAGCAGAAACTAAACCCATTACTCCAGAATTTGTTAAGTTAATAAAGTCTAGTTTTCCTGAACATAAACCTGGAAAAATAGAGGAACTTCCCCAGACAATAAAGAAGGAATCATTATCATCTAAAAGATTTACTCCGCTGCCTACTGTGCCGGCACACAAAGGCAAACCAAATTTTGCAGAGTTTTCCAGAAAACCAGAGCCACAACCGCAACCACAGCCAGAACCAACGCCGATAGTAGGAACCATTACCCCACCAAAAGAATTGGCAGCCAAGTTAAGGGGTGGTCGTTTAAATGCTGAAGGAGCCGGTGTACTTTCCACCGCTGCTGATGCCGGGACTCAGGAACCGGTTACACCAACAGCCACGCAAACAGTCACACCAACGCCCAATGCAGCCGTCAGTGTAACCAAATTGTCCACCCAAAAACCAAGGTTAGGCAATTCCCCACCGGCACCCACAGCAACAGCCAAATCAACCATTCCACCGGCACCGACCCCCCCACCGACATCCCTTGCCAGTACACCGACACCAGCAGAAACAGCCAAATCAACCAGAACACAGAACACTATGGCCACTCCAGCTTCACAAGAATCACCCACCCCCCCACCGGCACCCAGTCACAGTAAACCGGCATCGCAGACCACTACACCGGCGCCCACAAATACACTCTCTCCAAATCAACCGACCACACCGGCACCCACAAATACCCAGATCACAGCCAATACAGAGACAACCCCCGAACCGAAAACAACTGAACCACCCGCATATCAACAAAAACCCTGGGAAAATATGTTAACGAGTTTAGCTTTAAATGCCCTCAAGAAAGAGGGACAAGAAATCATACCCGGTATCAACCATGCTTCCTTTTTCCAAGGCAGATTATCTGCTTTTAATTACACTGACCCCGCCACCGGCAAAGACACCATCAAAATTACATCTAATGCTTCAAACGATACTATCTACCATAAATGTCGTGGTGAAGCTCCAATTGTGGAGAATCTCACTAATTCTCAAAAACAATACCTTTCTGCTCTGTACCAACATTTCTCGCAACAGTTAGAGGGTTCTATTAGTCGTTGAACATATACAAGGGTTTAACAATTAAATCAATCTGTGGGGTTACAAAACATACAGCGCTAAGCGCTAGTTTGGTGATGAATAAAAGGAGACAATTATGTCTGTCAATTCGTGTTTATTGATTGGTCGGTTAGGCCAAGAACCACAGACCAAAACATTTGCTGGTGGAAGCCAAGTTACCGAATTTTCTCTGGCTGTAAAACGCTTAGGCAGAGAAACCCCAGACTGGTTTAATATCCAAGCATGGGGTAAAACCTCTGATATTGCTGGTAAATACCTCCGCAAAGGTGCTCAAGTGGCTGTTGCTGGTAATTTGAAGTTTGACCAGTGGCCAGATAAAACCACCGGCGACACTCGTTGGAAACCTGTTGTCGTTTGTAATGAGATTGAACTTCTGGGTAACACCGGCTCAACTGAAACTTCGGATGTTTCCTCAGATGATGACGATGATTTCTAAATTAAATTAATCACATAAATCAAAGCAGCCATCGTGCTGTTTTTTTTATTATAACTAAGGCGCGATGCGCTGATTATACGAAAAAAATTAGGGTAAAATAAAATGAACAGGTTTTTGTTATCAATCAAACTTGTGGAAGTTATCGAATCTCCCGACGGTGCGACCGGCATTGCTTTAATGAAATATCAGGGTAGCCAAAAATCAACATCTACCAAAGGTATTTATTACGCTGGTCAAAATAAAAATGTGTCGGATACCCTACTAAAAGCTGGTGTGGGAGGAACCCTCGTCTGCACCGGCAATATGGAATGTTGTCAAACCAACAACAGAAGCACCGACTTACTCTTCCATATTTGGGAAGCGCAAATAATCAAAAGTACAGTTCCCACCAATGGTGCCGGTGCACCCCAAACTTCAGCAGAACCAACCATCCCTCCGACTTCAGCAGAAGCAATCATCCCTCCGACTTCAGCAGAAGCAATAATTCCACAAAATTCAACTTATCAAACGCCATCTGGCGAAGTAGTGCCATTTGAGCTTGTTCCGTTTTAAGCCAATCCCAATCTCATTACCACCTGAAAAAGTGAGGAAACCCCTCGCTTTTTTATTTTTAGTTTACGTTCAGGAATCAAAGTATGCAATTAAAATCAATTACACTGCATGATACCCTCGAAGAAACACTTTTGATTTTGCCTCAACATTGGTTAATTATCCCAGTTGGATATAATAAACGACCGTTGGGTTATAATTGGCCATCTAGGGCAATGCCGGTGGAGAAGTTTATCTCGGAATTAGGCAAGTTTAACTCAATTCCAATTCTCACTAAAACTGGGGATTTAAAACGAATATACCCACCCGGTATTGGATTACTCACCGGCCCGAATTCTCAAGAAATTCTGATTGCTGTTGATATTGATGGGAAAAGTGCCGAGCGAAAATTAGAGGAGATTTCTGGTGACAATATCCCGCCCACTGTTAGTTTTACATCAGGCCGGCCACACCGAAGACAGTTATTATTTAGTGCTCAGTTGGGGATGGAATTACGGTCACAGAAAATCCCAACAGGAATAGAGGAAGGATTAGAATTGCGGACGAAGAATTTGCAATCTGTTTTACCACCGTCCCCCCATCCCATCACTGGTTGTTATAAATGGGTGGCCGGTCTTTCGCCTAGAGATATTGAAGTTGCACCGGCACCATATTGGCTACTCGATCTTTTATGCCAACCAGTCAATCAGAACAAACCAGCAAATTTAGTTAAGTTTCAGCGGCCAACTGAGCGACACGCGACCAGCCATACTACCACCGGCGATCCTCAGTACAGCAAGTACACCGGGTACACCACCGACACCTCGACCACCGCTGGATACATCAGGTACACCGGCCTCTCCAAGACGACCAACCTTTCCACCACCGGATACACCGGCCTCTCCAAGACGACCGACTTTTCCACCACCGGGTGCACCGGCCTCTCCAAGACGACCGACTTTTCCACCACCGGGTGCACCGATCATCCCCAGTACACCGGCCACAGCACAATTCAGAATAACAGCATAAGAACTGCTAGATTTCTGCTAACACAAATTCATCCAAAATATGCGGATGATTACGATTGGTGGATTAAAGTAGGAATGGCACTCAAATTTATTAGTCCATCCCTGTTAGAAGATTGGGATAAGTGGAGTCGGCTTTCTCCTAAATATAAGGCCGGTGAATGTGATTATAAATGGCATTCATTTAATGGTCGGGGGATTACAGACCGCACTTTATACTGGTTAGCCCGTCAATTTTAAAACTGCTGGTATGGGGGTGGGGTGCTTGGTTGCGCTACGCGCATTGGTGTTGAACCCACACCCCCAATAATTTATGGCTACCCTCAATGAACTATCAGAACAACTGGAATTAGCGGCAGCAATTATTGAGTCTGACCCTACCCCAGAAAATCAACGATTAGCCCAGGGAATTGTTGATGAGATTATTCCCCAGATTGAATCTAAAATTGATGCTTACACCAGTGTCATCAAATCCAAACTAGAACTGGCAGAAACCAGAAAACAACGTGCTAAAAGTATTATGGAACTTGCCTGTTCTGCTGAGAAGACAGCGTACTGGTTAAAGCAAAATCTCCAAAGCTTTCTTGAGCAACGAGTTGAACAATTGGGAGAAAAAGGTAAACGGTTAGAAGGCATTGAAAGTGCTGTTACCCTCTGTAAAGCCGGTGGTAAGGTGCCGGTGCAACTTCCTGCGGATCTACTACCAGATGATGTACCAGAAGAATTCCGCAAAGTAATTGTTGATATTGACACCGAAGCTTTAAAAGAAGCTTGCCGCAATTCTAAGACCGGCACTATCTCCCACAACAACAAAATTATTGCTGCGGTAAAGGAACGCAGTAATTATCTACGAATCAAATAATACCATTTTTGCCCACCAACATAACAAGAAGCGCTGATTATCAAGGCGCTTTTTGTTTCATCCTACTTAACAAGGTTATGGATATCACCCCTCAAACAATGGTTCTAAAGATGGTGAGCTATATCGAGGTTAAAGAGGGATATCAAACTTATCTCCACAGTGCCGACGGTAGCATCATCACCTACTCTCTTCTCCCCTCCAAAGAAGCTCTCGAACTAGCACAACAATCCTGTAAAGATGCCGGGTGGCGTTTCACTAATGCTACCAGTATTGTCAAGACTTTTAGGAAACAAAGCAGATGAAACAACTTACTTTATGGAATGGGGAAAGCGGTTGTCCCACTATCCCCAACCCGCGAATTGCCAATAAATTACGGGAGTTAGCGGACAATTTAACCCCCCAGATAAATCGGCTAATTGATTCTAGTATTAGCAACCAAAGGCCCACTGCTCGCAGAATCAAAATTGCCGAATCTATGAGGTCAGAAGGTAAACAATTGCAGCACGTTCAAGCTGCTTTATTGTACCTTGCTTCTCTACATGAATCAGGGAAAGTACCACCCATACTGGAGAATATACGCACCAGAAAAGCAGTTGAATTTTTCATCAGAAATTCTGGTTATTCTCCTGATAAACTCATCTCCCATTATAGAGATGAACTTGCTAGTTGGGGGATTGAAACAACTTCTGAATTCGTTGAGGCAGTTAATATCCTCAATAGCATGAAAGTACCAGAGGATACAACTACCAACAAAATACGACAATTGGAGAATGAATTAGTTGGTCGCAAAATTGAGGAGTTTTTTCCTACACCCCCTTTGGTAGTAGAAAGAATGCTCTCCATTGCTCAACTTAAACCAGGAATGCGTGTCCTTGAACCATCTGCCGGTAATGGGGCAATTGCTGAAGCTATTGCTAGTAAGATTGACGGTTCACCAGATGTTATTGAGATTAATTCTACTCTCCGGGAAATTCTGAGGTTGAAAAATCTAAATCTTGTAGGTTCTGATTTCTTGGAATTTCAGCCAACCATCCTCTATGATGCTGTGCTATTAAATCCGCCGTTTAGTGAAGAAATCAGCCATATCCAGAAGGCTTATCAGTGCCGGCATAAACAGGGGATTTTGGTAAGTGTCGCCAGCACTAAGGTTTTGTTTCGCTCTACTACCAAATACCAAGCTTTTAAAAGTTGGCTCAATAAAGTAGGTGCTGAAATAGAGGAACTCCCTGATGGTTCTTTCACCAAATCACGAATCCGTACCACTGAAGTTGCTACCATTCTCATCACCATTAAACCCCAATGAAAATCATTGTCCAAGCTAATCCACCACTGACATTGTGGGATTGTCCTGAATTTCCACCCGATAACGTCTGTGTCAAGGTAATAAGAGAGGCGGTTGTCAACAGTAGTCACATCGTAATTGAACAAGCTCACGACACCATTTATTCCGGGGAATCAGAAGAAATCGACTCGGACGAATACGATTACTATCTGTACGGCCCGCAGCGCTGGTAATTAAGCCTTAATACGACTGGTTGAATAATGGGGTTGGAAATCCCCCTTTCCAACCCTAGTTTATAATACCAAACAAACTGGAACAACTAACGATGAACCAATCCGAACTATTAGACAAATTAACTTCTGCTTTACCTATTCATCTTTATGGGGTCGGAGTAGCCAAATCATTCCAACATCTCTGCCATGAAATTGAGGACGGGGAAACTCAAATTATATGGGAGAATTCCCGACCTCTTCGCGTCGTACAAATTGCTTTTGTTGAAATATTTTCTCACGACGGCAAAACTTTAGTTGAAGACCGGCAAGAGTTTACAGATGGCCGTATCCGTCGCCGGGGGTTTAGGGGAATCTCTGAAAAACTTAAACCTTCTGAAGATAGTTTAGATGGGGCTAAACGTGGAATCATTGAGGAACTTGGGTTAAACCCAGAATCACTTAAACTAGAATTTGTTGGGATGGATATTCGGGAAAAGGAAAGTGGTTCTTATCCTGGTTTAATGACACGGTACACTAAGTTTCATTATAAGACCGAAATCCCTCTCGAAATGTACCAAGACCAATACATTGAGAACTGTTCAGATGGCATTAAAACCTTTTTTGTCTGGGAGTAACAGTTTATCAAACATAAGTGATATTGGTGCCGGTGTGCCAAATTGTCAAAGAGGATAGTAATGGGCAAAATTGTTAAGTTTTCCGCAGTCCACCGGCATAAGTTGTCGAATTAGCCAATATCTGACTCCAAAGGCTATCTGGTGTCAAGCGATCTGCCAGGAGCTTACTGCTCATTTCAGTTCGCACCAGTTCCGCTCCCCAGATGCTGGAAGGCTTACAGTCTAAGGATATCCTGTTCGTAGGAGATTTTGCCCAGTACAAGAATGTAGCCATCATTTACAGCTTCTTGTGGTTTGCCAGAAGGCCAATAAAATAAAGCAACCATCCTCTGATGCCACCGGCCCCAAAGGAGCGCACCGGCCCCTACAGACCTTCTGGCAGTACAGACTTTCTAGCAGCCGTTGGTCTCTACTACAACCCCCGTTCTAACATAGCGGAGGGTTCTTTCTGTTATAAAGCTGTACTAAAAATTTGAAG
>NZ_JAMXEX010000063.1 GCF_025370775.1 Ancylothrix sp. D3o
TGTGTAGCCGGTAATTGTGGTCGTCCTTTAGGAACTCATCAAATGATGTCCTACCGCGAAGATGTTCGTAAAACTATCGCCAGTAAACCAGGCGGGGAAGCTTTTTTACAAAAGATTGATTCAGGTGAGCCGGTGGGTGGACAAGAAATGTTTGAATATTTCAATGATGCTGACCAAAATGCTTTATTTGAGGCTGAATCTTCGACTTTGATTAATCGCGCATCCAGTGAAATAGATCCGCAAACTGGTAAACCTTTTAGTGATCAGCGATTGATTGAGCGAGTAGGACAAATGCACTTTGGGGGGCCGGCTATCCCCATTGATTCCGGTGCAAGTGATATTCATGGTGGCTTAACCGTTCGTTTTTATGGTCAGAAAGTAGCTGCAACTTATCAACAAGCCACCCTTACATCTAAATGTGGGAGGTAATTTATGCAATTACGTTTTCCTAAAATTCCTTTGGTTATATCGGTGGCTTTTGTTTCCTTTGTTTTGGTTTTTGCGTTGGTTATGATGTCCAGAAGTCAACCAAATACCCAATCTGTGTGGCAACCGGCCAATTCAATTTTACCACCGGCTTTTGTTGAAAAAGTGATTGCTTCTAACTACGAGGACGCAAATGGGCTTTCTCCTAAATTCGTTGAAGTTTTGCCTATCGGGGGGCGGAATTCTAAAACCTTCTACGTTTTTAGGTTCAATACTCCCTATCTATGTGGTAAGGCCGGTTGTTTACACACTGTTTATAACGAACAAGGCGTTAGAGTATTGAGTTTGCTGCTAAATAAAAATAAACCAGCGAACCATGAGATTTTTGCTGCTTCTGAAAACCTCAGAAACGATTACCCTTGTTTATTAGTTACTCAAGCCATAAATTCTGGGGTACAGCAAACTGAGTTTTGTTTGAATGGTTCTGCTTTATTGAGAGTAAATTCTACTACCTCTGTACCAGAAGAGATGGAACCTCCTCTTAATAAGAATACCAAGGAACCTAAAACGCCTAGAAACAATGGGAATAAAAATAGGAAAAAATGATGGAAACTCAAACAATATTTTTTCAAAACACGAATAATTTAGCGATTGTTCAACAGCGACCTGTTGACCAACCGTTACCACCGGCAATAGATGGGTTGGTGACGCGCTTAAAATCCCCCACCGGCTTACTAATTTTATCTATGATTGGTTTGCTGGTGTTGAGCAACTGGTTGGCTGGTGGAAAAAAAGGGAAAACTGCGCGGGGCCGGTGGGCGACGGGTAAAGAGAAAGCCAAAGCCGCAACTAAAGCCAGAAAACAAATCAAGAACCCTACCCGCAATAGTTGTGCCCTTTATGTTGGTCAACCGGCCCATATCAAAAAGCAATTGGAAACTGCTTGGCAAAAGGATGGTTTGTTAAAATCAGCACCTAAAAAAGAGATGTTTGGTTTTTTAAATTCAACCCCGACATTGTATTTACCAGATGTTCAACGTGGAGTTTCTGTAATTGGTGCGCCAGGTACGGGTAAAACTTTTTCAGTAATAGATCCGTTAATTCGGTCTGCATTAGATCAGGGTTTCCCCATGCTTTTGTATGATTTTAAATATCCCGCCCAGACAAAAAGAGCCGTCGCTTACGCTATTAAACGAGGGTACACTGTTAAAGTATTTTCACCAGGCCGGCCTGAATCTGAAGTTTGCAATCCTTTAGATTTAATTCGAGATGAGGAAGATGCTGTTAGTGCTGGTCAATTAGCTCAGGTGATCGGGCGTAATTTTGACCGTTCTGGTGGTAAAGCCAGCAGTGATAAATTCTTTGAAGAGGCCGGTGATAGTTTAGTAGAAGGTATTTTGTTAGTAACAAAAGCTGTAGGAACTCTCACCGGCAATCCTAGTTACTGTGATTTAATGACGGCGCAGGCTATCCTAAGTCTGTCTAATTTAGCGCAACGGATGGATGAAGCTTCTAAGGCTAAATTAAAAGTTTGGACTTCTCGACCACTTTCTCAGATTATTAGTGTCAAAGATTCTGAGAAAACGGTGGCCGGTATTGTTGGTACCGCTCAACGAATGTTCCAACGTTTCCTCAAAAAAGATTTTGTTGGTGCATTCTGTGGTCAAACTACCCTCCCCCTTGATTTGGAAGGTAAGCAGTTAATTGTCTTCGGTTTAGACCGCAATAATCGTGATATTGTTGGGCCTCTATTGGCTGCTATCCTCCACATGGTTGTTACTCGTAATGTCTCGCGTACTGTTAAGCGTAAAGACCCTCTGGTGACAGTGCTAGATGAGCTTCCTACTCTCTACCTACCGGCCTTAGTGAATTGGTTAAATGAAAACCGGGAAGATGGGTTTGTTGGGATTTTAGGTTATCAGAACTTCGCTCAACTTAAACAATATTATGGAGATAATTTGGCGAGGGCAATTGTGGGGGGGACTGGTCATAAGTTTATTTTTAACCCACAAGATCCAGAGTCTGCTAAATTCTTTTCTGATTATTTGGGAGAAGAGGAAATCCGGTTTGAAACTAAATCTCGTAGCACCGGCAAAGGTAGTACGTCTCGCAGCTTTGGTGAGCAATTTCAAAAGCGGCCATTGCTTGAACCGGCCCAGTTTTTAAAGTTGTCTACAGGCCAAGCGGTTGTTATTAATCCTGGGTATGTTTCGGGTAAGGAAGCCTATATTCCTTTGCTGCAAAGTATTAGAGTGCCGGCTCCTGATATTGATGAGATGAATTGGTCTGAATCTAAGTGGGATGCTATTTGCCAACGGATGCAACGTAATCTGTCGGTTTCTGATGAAGAACGCCGTGCCCAATTTGAAGAACGTCGCTCTATTGTTGAGCAGTTATTTCCATTGCCGGTTGAGGCCACTTCTTCTAAAGATATGGGTGCTAACTTGTTCTAATTTTCTGCACAGGAGTTTATTATGGCTACAGTAGTTGATGTTAAACACCACCCGATTTTATCCCGATATCCTGATTGGGCAACAAAAGTGATCAGTAGTTTGGATAAACCACCCTTCTCTCCGAATTACTACCCCGAAACCATTGAGATGTTTGATCAACATGGATTATTGGCCGGTATTGCTTACGGTCAGGTTTATGAAACTACTCGTACTTCAGACCAACCCACTGATTTTATTGCCTGGTTCTGGGATGGCCAATTAGCGGTCTTTGTGGTTTCTGAAACTAAACAAGTTTTAGTTAATCGCTTATCTCTAGTACAAAAAGTTGGGTTAAATTGATTTGGTAATTGGGGTAAATATGGTTGCACCTAGCATTGGAGTATCCCCCGGCGAAGCTGCTTCATTCCAGCAAACGTATTTTTCGATTATCGAAAGTTTTTTAACTGCCGGTAATTATCTTGAAGACTTAGCACTCAAACAGTCTCAAAAAGCTACAGATACGGAAATTACAATTAGTCAAGGGGGTAAGGTACTTTATGGCCAAGAGGATGGCAGAAAAGTTGATTATTTATTTGGCCCACTCTCTCAACAACTTTACCCTGATTTACCCCAGAAATTAAATCAATTACGAACCTCAGAAGTTGGTAATCATTCTACTTTATGTGACCTGCGAGTGGAGTTAAATAATCAGATTGTTTTAGAGACTGATTCAAAGGGTGTGGTCAAGGTTAATGAATTAAAAAAATTACCACTTGATAAATTACCTGAGCTATTTCAGCGCCTTGCTAAAACCTCAGAAAAAAATCAGTCTACTGCAATTGAGGAGTCAATTATTAAGGCTTTGAAAACATACGAGAATCAACCTATGAAAAGTAATGAACCCTTAGAAGATGCCGGTTTAGAGCTTCCCCCTGATTTTGATGAAGCCATTCTATTTAGTGATCCTACTTTAAGTGCACAAGCTACCGAACTATTTGGGCCACCACCAGAACCCAGTACACCGGCAACCGATATTGGAACCCAGGAAAGTCCCAACCAGAATAGACCGGCAGCCGATGTTGGTGTTGAGAAAATCTCCAACCCGGATACACCGGCAACCGATGCTGCCCAAAGAACCCCCAGCCGGGATACACCGGCAGCCGATATTGGCGTCCAGAGTTCCAACAGCCAGAATACACCGGCAACCGATATTGGTGTTGAGAGAATCCCCAACCGGGATACATCGGCAACAGATGGCCGGTCGTCTCTTGCACCAAAGTCGGTTAAAAAGGCCCGCCCCCAATTAGGACAAAACACGAATGGTGTGGTGCCGGTGGAACAACCAGATATCGGGATAGCCATATCAAGAAAAGAAACTGTATCACCACAGTCCACTCCAAGAGCACCAATATCAAGAGAGGAGACTGTACCCACATTCCGCACTAAGAGTACAAGACCGGCACCAATATCAAAAGAAGAGTTTGAGTTACCGCCGCCCAATCCACCGGCCTTGGGAGATTTTCACCCTACCCTCCCACCGCAAAGCCTCGATGACAAAGTTGTGCCATCAGTCTCAAAAGAACAGGCTGCACCCACTCTCAGTACACCGGCCTTGGGAGATTTTGACCCTACTTCCCCACCACAAAGCAACCCTACTTCCGTTGGGGATGCCAAAACAAAAGAGGACAGAACTGGTTTAGAGCGTAGCTATTCTATCTCTAGTGGCTTAGAAGATATGGAATTAAAAGCTTTATTGGTTGAACAGATTAAAGCAACTCGTGAACTTCAACAACAATTTGCTCACTCATCCAACCAATTTCAAGAGTTGGTTTCTGAGCGCCTTAAATCCCAAGAGCAGACTAATTGGTGGGAGCAGTTAAAGGATTCTTTTAAAGGTTTGGTGTCCCCTGTTGGTGAAAAGCTTTCAGGTATGGTTAAGGCTTTTCACTCTCAACAAACCGAACATCGGGCTGCCACAACCCTTCACGAATTATTCCAGTCTCAAGTAGGTAAAGATGCCACTACCTATTTATCTGAGAAGTATTCTATTCAGCGCCAGGGTAATTCCTATACCTTGGCAGACGGGGACGGCAATTCTTTACTGAAATGGAAGTCTACCCCCTTTGGAGTTTCCTCAGAACCTGGTTCTAATAAATTAAACCGGCAACAACTTGATTCTATGGGCGGCTTGCACAACAATCCTCTCGGTGGTCAAGGTTCTGCTGATTGGGCGCCGGTGGGTACTACAGAAACCAGTCAATTTAAACGAACGATGTCTATTGCTAACACCTTGATAGGTGCTGCTAATAAATTGGGTTCTAATATTTCTTTAGATGGCCAAGTTTACAAAATTGAAGCAACGGCGTCTGGTTGTAAGGTGAGTGCAAAAGATGGTCGTGGTGACATTCTTAATTTTCAAGATGGCCACCACTCGTCCTCTATGAGTAGTCGAGATTTAGCCTATTTTGAAAAGATGGTGCCGGTGTTAACCCAACAATATGCAGCACTTAGTAATCAAAAATCATCTAAAAAGCAAGGGATGGAGCGTTAATTATGGATTTATATACATTGCCGCAACTGTTAAAATCTAATTGTCCCATTGTTGAAGTGGTAGCCCCTTTGATTGAACGACCGCGTGTTTTTAACTATATTTCAGGGGTGGCCGGCCTCTTTCAAATTCCTACTTACTTATGTTCGTTTGGTTCCCTTGAATTGCTCTTATTTTCAGATGGGGCTGTGGTGCCGGTTGAGAAAATTAATGGGAGTTTTTTTGATTTCCTGAACCATTGGGATAAACCTGGCCTTTTTATTATTGAAAATCTACAATCTCTTTTAGGAGTTTCTTCTGATTGGCAATCCAAACAACAAAATTTAGAGATGACTTCTCAACTTGTTAATTTATTTTACAAGTTGGTTACGCGGAAAGATTGTTATGTGGTTTTGCTTTCAACTGCGGGGCAACATCTAAATTCTACTTTAGCCGGTTTAATTCCTTCGTTGGTGGAACCTCTACCTAGTCCCTGCAATTTAGTGGAATATTTGGAAGACTTAACCGCAGAATTTCCCATAGTTTCGGCTTTTGATAAGGATGAATTAATTGGGGCGGTTTCTGGATTATATCAAGAGGAAATTAAACGAGGGATTTATTACTGGCACTGCGGTTTATTAGGTGACATTGATTTAGTTGCTAGTTTACTTAAGTATAAAATTGAGCGTTTTAGAGAATTTGGCTTAAATTTTAAGCAGCCCTCGCTTATGTCAGAATTTGGGGGATTAGATCGGCTACGTTCTGCTTTAGATAGCGTTGTATTCCGTTATTCAACGGTGGCACAATCTTTGGGGTTGCCATTGCCCAAGGGTTGGTTAATGGTCGGGCCGCCGGGGACGGGTAAAACTTTTGCTGCCGGTGTTTGTGCTGCTAAATTGAAAGTTCCGCTGGTAATTGTTGATGTTGGCGCTATGGTGGCCGGTGGCGTCGTTTATGTTGAGGAGTTACTGCGCCGCGTTGAAGCTTTAGGCCGGTCTGTCCTCTATTTTGATGAGTTTGATAAGTTGTTTTCTGCCAGTAG
>NZ_JAMXEX010000064.1 GCF_025370775.1 Ancylothrix sp. D3o
TAAATTAAGAAGTTGCCACACACCATTCCAAACATCCTCAACAACCCCATCAAATAAATCGCAGATTCCCTGCCAAAGGTCGTCAAGTTCATAGACACCGGCCAGCACTTCTCGAACCAAATAAGTAAACCCTTCAATTGTCTCGTAAAGAACCGGGTCTACTGAACTAATACCTATGCCCTCTGGTTCATTGGTCGGTGGGGTGCCGGTGTTCTCTGGGATGAAGGTCGGCTCTATGGAATTTGTCACAGACCGCTCTATTGAATAACCACCTACAAGGCTAGTCTGTGACAAATCTGTTTCCGGGGTGTCGGTGTTGGTTGGGGTGCCAGTATTCTCTGGTTCAGGGGCCGGCTGGATCGTGTTTGTCGCAGACTCCTCTATTGGATAACTAACTATAAAGCTAGTCTGTGACAAACCTGTTTCCGGGATGTTGGTGTTATTGGAGATGCCGGTGTTATTGCTGGTGCCGGTGTTTTCTGGTTCAGAGACCGGCTCTATGGAACTTGTCACAGACTCCACTATTGAGTAATTACCTAAAAAGCTAGTCTGTGACACCTCATCATTAAGAGTGTCGCCGTTGGTTGGGATGCCGGTGTTCTCAGGTTGATTGATGAGATTGCAAAACCGCAGTTCATAAGCTTTGAGAACGTCCAGAGAGAAGCCGGTTGCTTCAGGCAAAACAGCCTTATAAAAACGCTGCCGTTCACCAGATGCTAGACGGCGTTGCTTACCAGAAAAGTTAATGGCCACCCTATCCAAAATATGCTTAATCAATCGCACCGGCCCGTATTCAGGCGTGACATTAATACCTAATGCCAATTTGAGTCGGTGTTTATGTTGAGTTAAACAAGCCTCAAAGAAACTGAGCGCTTTTGGGTCATTGTTGGTGTACTCACCATCATCCAGAAATTGCTCAATATTTAATTCATCAATCACCGCTAATTTGAGAGATGAACAATGAATATCCCAGAGGGGTGTGTGATATTTTAAAGCACCGGCCCATTTTTTACGGTCAGCATTTTGAGCAGACCCTTTATTTTTCCAGTGCCAATAAAGTTTGAGTTGAGATAAAATCTGGGGTTCATCATATTTACACCAGTATATGAATTCCGGTGTTAATTCCACCCCCGGCAATTTATCTCTCAACAATGCTTTCTCAATTTGCCACCGTTCCTCGCTGGTAGATTCCATTTTTAACATCAGAGCTTCCGCAGCTTCTTTGGTGATATCTTTAGCTTCTGATATTTTTTTAGCACGGTCAATTAAAATTTGCTCCCGTTCCATACTAATAGAACGGTCATCTGGAGTCGTCAGACTGATAATAGAATGACCGGCTTCCTTGAGTAATTCTTTCAGACAAGCTCGAAAGTTTGTTTTCTGGTAATTATCACGAGCTTGGTAATTAACCACTGCTTCCAGATGAGGGTCTTTCCAAGTGCGGGATTCCAGATCAATAATTTGGGATAAAGCGGCAATCATGTCAAATAAATCGGCTTCTTCCTCTGGTTTATTCGTAGCTTCTAAGTAATTCTGGAGGGCAATCTGCTGGATAATTTCAAAGTTCTTCTTGTGCAGTTGCTTCTTGACAACTTTGGGGAAAGGAGAATGGTTATCACTAGCATTTATTGTGTATTCCCGTGCAAAGATAAAGCGGGGAACGGGGATACGATATCGCCCTAATAATTGCATGGCACTTTGAGAACTAACTACCCCACAAAATAAACCCCAAACTTCATCAAAATGCTCAACCGTAATATCAAGTGAACTTTCAGCAGTTGGTGATAAAAACACAACGGATGGCTGTACTTGTTTGATATATTCGTTCGGGTTGGTCAGAAAATCACCAATTTCTTCTGGGTTGTCTGCCTTGGTAAAACTGTCACACCTGGTGGTAATGATATCGGGGAAAAGTCTTTTAATTTTAGCTTCTATGGCTTGCAGTGAAACTTGAGTATCGCCTACCACTAAACATTTTTTGCCATCTACAATACTGTCAATTAAGTTGGATAAGAAAGGCCCTTTAGAATTCGGTTTGTACTCGACAGGGTTCACTAAACCATCAAAGAAAGTGATGTCCCATGACCAAGGTTTGAAAGTATTGTGGTAGATGTAACTTTGTTTGGAGGGGTCAAGGGATTGTAAATAATTGATGTCAGGGTTGGCGAGGTCAGCATCCAAACAAATGATATATTCAGCTTCTCTGATAAAATCAGCAAAACGGTTAAGGATTTTGGCACGCAACCTTTTACAAGTTGCACCCCGGAGAGCATGGTCTAATAGTTTGGAA
Organism: Ancylothrix sp. D3o; assembly: GCF_025370775.1. Lineage (NCBI taxonomy): Bacteria > Bacillati > Cyanobacteriota > Cyanophyceae > Oscillatoriales > Microcoleaceae > Ancylothrix > Ancylothrix sp. D3o. The sequence continues at coordinate 2,291 of NZ_JAMXEX010000064.1, forward strand.
ACTTCTTCTAAAATTAGTACCTTTTTAGGAATTGTTTTAAAGATAGAATCAATGCAAAGTGCTAACCAATCACGGGATTGCCGCCAAGTTTGGTTTAACTTATTATCCCCAGTATCCAGATTCCAAACAAAATCAACTTTGCCTTGCAGCCGTTCACACAAGTTCATTAGTAAACTGTTGCGGTACGACATAATATTGCCGCATTCAAACATTGAGGTGATATGTTTGAGCAGTTCAGTTTTGCCGGTGCCCATCGCCGACTTGACAAAGATAAAACCAGGTTTTATATCTTCCGCTAAGTCGAGGGTAAGATAACGTTCTGAGAATTGTTTATTTGGTTTCTTGGTTAGATGAGAAAGCTGGTGCCATTCCCCGTGAGCACGTTCTGGGTATGATTCTTGCCATTGGCGTTGTCGTTCTTTAGCAGTTTCCGAAGCAATAATTTCTTCATTCTCCAACCATTGATTATGTTGGGCCACTAATTCGGGGTCTGGTTCAGACCAGTCGAATTCTGAATCATCAATGGGGTTATAGGAAGGGGAAGCTAACCGTAAATATTCAGCAGTCGGTTTATAGGTGATGCTTGGATTAGATGTCAGGATTTCATCAATATCCCCGGCCTCTTTATCAAACCATTGACCCCAGTCAGCCACTTCTACTTCATAGCCCCAGGATTGGAGCAAAGTTAAAGTGTTGCAATCTCGGTTTAAGACGTGCCGGTTATTGGCAGCACCGGCATCTGGAAAATAGGTAATTGTTCCTTGTCCTAACTGTTGAAGGGTGGCTTGCAATTGAATTTTGCTACTTTTAAAGTTGCCACCGGCAGCACCAACAAAAAGCCATCCTGATAACTGACCGGCCACCCAAGGTTTTAAGATTCCTTCACATAATCCAATGCGTTGAATGTCGCCGTCGGGTCGGCAAATGGTGATAGGTAGTTCTCCAGTTTCTTTAAGATGAGAAGTTGGGCCATTCGGTCGTTTCTTGATATTAGAACTTGGCCATTTGTATTTGCCATTTTCAGTATCATCTGCCCTTAACTGCCAGCCGGTGATTAAGCCGTCAGCGTTCCAAGTAGGGCAAATGTAACCAGATTGAGTGATTAATGACCGGCCATCAATTGATACACCGGCCAGTCTATGATCTACTTCAAATTCTAGTTTTTGCCACGCTTGGACTGAACGGAATAAACCGGCTTTTATTTGGCTATCATTTAATCCGCGCCGGTGTAAATCTTGGCGGTGTTTTTCACTCAAACTTAATTGGCTGATTATTTTACGGATTTCTTTATCTCTTTGAGAAACTGAAAGGGATAAGGATAGCCGCTTAGCTTCCTCTTCTAACCGTTTGGCTCGTAGGAGATCGCGTTCTCTTTTGATGCGTTCTTTGTCTGCTTCTGATATCTTGCCGTTGTCGGGGGCAAAGATACCAAATAAACCATTTTTATCAAGTTTTGTGAATACCCAACCGGGGGGTACAGGGAGGTCTAGGCCGGTGATGCAAAATACTAATTCTCCAACGGCTTTACATTCCCTTCCACCGCGATTACGACCACGACTTTGACCGTTGCAAATGGGGCAAGCTGTTTTTAGTGCAGTAAATTGGAAACTCATAGTGATGGCTACAAAATTATGAGATTGTTCTTGTCAAGAAGCCAAAATCTATGCCAGAATGAAGGTTCAAATAATTCATGGTTGTAATATTTTTTGCCTCCCTAAATGATGGACGGGGAGGCTGCTTTTTTTGGTGGGATGGGGGGGAATGGGTGAAAGTAGATTTTTCATTCCCGCTTCGCCGGCCAACAAAAGCAAAAAATATTACAGAGCATTCCCAAACAATGAGGGTTCGGGATACTAATTATTTGAAGCTTGACAAATGGTGTGTTCTAGCTTCGTTGATTATCGCAAGTTGTTCACTCCGCGTGGAGTAAAAAACTTTTTTTGGAACAGTTTTCAGTATTTTTCTTGAAGTCTTTGATATTCTTGGATTCGTTGGAAAGCTTGATTACTTTGATATTCTTGGATTCTTTGATTTCCGTAAGTACCGAATTGTAGCGTGAGCTTCGGAGTGGCATCTTTAACCATGCTTGTGTTCAATGGTTCGTTAAGGAGGCCGGTTATCTAATTAACTTCCGCTGCGACTGTGGTTGCCACAAAGCTAACCACCACGCTCAACTCGGTACTAAAAAAGCGATTGGAGTCTCTGGAATGCTTGGAGTCTCTGGAATGCTTGGAATCTCTGGAATGCTTGGAATCTCTGGAATGCTTGGAATTCTTGGAGTTCATTGATTTAGAGTAATTGCCGATTAGCAGAACTCTAAAAAGAAATATGCTATTTCTTAGAATTTAGAATAATGGCCAATCAGCCACTACTCTAAACAGAAATTCTCTTTTCCTTTCACCAGAATACCACATCAATATCCATTTTTGGCCAGAGAATAGTAGATTTTAACGGGTAACTTAAAGAAAAGATACAATTTTGAACCGGCACACCCAGACAACTAAATCAGGATTCGGTTTCCCTCGACAAACACAGCGTATGAATTCATCTTTAGTTCCCCATAACCCCCCCTCGGCTAGTAGATCGCTTTCTGGCATATCCATCAACTTTTCTTGGTAAGGGATGTGGGTGAGGATGATGTCGGCAATATGGTGAGAGCCTGGGACGTAAGGGGCATTATTCCAAGCCCTTACAATTTCTTGGTGATGAAAAATCCGTTGGTATTTCTCAGCAGTTGCCGGTTTCCACAATCTGCGGGTAACTGTTTTGGTGCCGGTGAGCAACGGATCATCCATCCCCTTTTCTTTAGCCAGTTTTGATGTGATTGAGAATGAGAGAATCATAAAATTGTTGGAAATTCTTGAATGCGGAGTGACTGAGGCCATTCTTCGAGATTGTCACCTTTGCCTTTAACTTCTAGGTTGGAATTAGAACCTAGTTGTTTGACAAATATTGGGGTGCCGGTTTGCTCACATTGATTAACAATTGATTGAATCCATTTGACTTGACAAACACGAGCATTAGGCCCACTTTCTCCACCAACAATTACCCAATCCAGCTTTTCATTATCTCTGTAAGATTCTTGGTAATCTTCATAGAGATAATGCGGTCGAAGTTCCACCGGCCCCAATAGTGGTTCGCAACTGATAAATCGGATGGTGGCCGGTGTTTCCAGTAAGGTTTTTATTCTGTGGGTAACAACTTCATTCTCTACAGAAACACCAACCCACACATTACTCAGTGGCCATGAAAATTTATCATAAGCCCAATTGTTTAGCGGGAGTGGGGGATAGTCGTTACCAGGGTGTTTATTGATGTCTAACTCAGCATTTATCCACATAGCAATTCTTTGGGGAGTATTGGGGTCATTGAGATAAGCATTAAGGCGGTCAGGGCATTTTGTGAGTACCTGGTAAGTGTGGCGTTTGTAAACTGCCATGTAAGCCCAAGTTAGATCCAAAAACCACTCTGGTACATCATCACTGAATAAATCCGCCATATTACTGACAAAAATACGAGCTGGTTTTTTCCATTGTTCCACCCATTTCAATCGGTCTGGGTGATATTTAATCAATCCTGTCCACCGCAGAGTTTCCCCTTTTTTCTCTACGGTGCCGGTGTAAATTTCTCTAATCTTGGGATTGGGGTTATGCGATAGCCGCCAGCTATCTTTGATAGCATAACAGTTGGCACAACCGGCAGATTTGGGAATGCAGCCAGTGACTATTGGCCAACTGTGGTCAGTCCATTGGATTTTGGAATTCTTGCTCATTGGAACACCCTTGTTTTAATGACATGGTTTTGTTGGGGGGTGGAGACGTCTTTATAAAGTTGTCTCCACCGGCAGTCAGTAGGCAGTTATTTCAACAGCCCATAGTTACGAGCGCAGATGGGCCCGTAACCCAGAGATAAGGAAGTTTCTGTGCTAAGCCGCTGATAACAAAAGCAGCACCGGCCTGTCAGAGTCCCGTATTCTTGTGCGGTATGGTGTGGATTATTAGCAAACTTTTGGAGGGCCGGTACGACCCATGCGGGACATCCTTTTGCTGGGCGGAATGTGCCGGCTTTATCAATTGTTCCTAGGAACCC
>NZ_JAMXEX010000065.1 GCF_025370775.1 Ancylothrix sp. D3o
CTTCTAGGCAATCTTTGGCGAATTGATCGTGGATAAAGCGGGTCATTATTAGGTAATTGAGATGCTTTGGGGTTTTTATTATTATACAATGAAAATGTATATATAAAAATAAATGATTGTAAAAAGAGTACGATTGCCTGCAATTTGTTCGATTTGATTTATAGCGGTTCCTGAACTCGTGAGGTACAAAAAACATTGACCAAGTAAGACATTTAACCTTTAATTAGTACCTCATTAGGCAGAGAACCGCTATATCTATTATTCACATAAGTTTTTCCCATTTATTATAAAAATATTTATTTAGCTTCCTGCGTAATAGGTTCTTTTTCATCGTTGTTTTTTTCGTCCTGCGGAAAAGAACGCTCTGCTAGTTCAATTAAAGTATCCTCATCCATATTGAGAGCGTAAGCCATCCTTACCAAATCTATTTCGGTAGGTTTTGCACCCTCTCTATACGCTACCAACCGATTTTGCGGAATACGAGTATTAGTAATCAATCGGTAAAAATTTAAGGTTACCAATTCAGCAATTGTTTGAGGATTAGCGCTCCTAGGCGCCGGCAATGACCATAAACCTCTAGCGTGTAAGGCTTCATCAATGAGTAACCTCGCTTGTGCGCCCAATGACCGACGCTCTGCCTTTGCCTCTTTCTCAAGGATGTGCGCGATATCGTCAATATATACTTGGACTCGCTTTTTTTGGGTAGTCATAGTTTCAATGTACTAAATATATAGTTTAAGCAATTGTAAAATATTTTAAATTTTTTAACGCATTAATCCCAAAAAGTGTTAAATGTGTTGAATGTGTTAAATGTGTTAAAGTTTTAACCAAGTCAAAAACCCCTGCCAACTTTGACTGAGAATCGTTTTGGCAGGGGCACTGGCCTTTTACACAAAGAACCAACTTACCATTATGAACCAAACAATCGCATTTCCAAAGGGAACACCCCAAACCCTGATCACAGAAGCCTTAAAGAGCTTACCGTTATGCCACCGGCTTCTTTCAACCAACCAGCCCGCGTTAGAATTGGACGTTATCGACCCTCTGCTGGATCTAAAAGAAAAGCTGGGTGATAAAGGATTCAGCAAACTCGTCAAATCTCAATATCCCTTGGCTGTCAAGGAAATCAACCAAAAATTAGGGATGGCAGAACTGAAACGGAATCTTGATGGGACGGGCCTTCTCAACCCCACAATATTAGAAGCGTTGCTGCAAATAGGGACAGAAGCGTGTGCAGCGTTGGCCAAAGGTTCCGAGGAATTAGCAGTCACACTTATTAATAGTATTTCTGAGGTGGCCGGTGTTACCATCTCCACCCTCAAAACACTCGTCAGACGGGAAAGAAAGGGGTTCAACCCTCTACCCACCCCAAAAGAAATTGCCATCTTCCAACCCACCGTACTCGTCACCGTCACCAAAAACGGTAAGCACAAAAATTGGGTGGCGGAAGTTATGGAAGAACCAGATGCTTTAGGACGAGTACAGGTAAGGATGCTCAAAACGAACCGTAAAAGTACCTTATTTTGGTGGGAAATAGAACCGCACCAATTAATAACTCCAGATGTAGAAGATGAAATACCAATTACAGAGTTAGAAGCGATTATTAAAGAGTTTGTTGTAGAGGGTGCTGACGATAAATATTACCCGCTGCCGATGTACGATGTTCTGAGAGTAAAAAATCGTGTTCAAACATTAGCAAAACTTGATGGAGAAGACAATAGCCTTCTTAAAATCAAGTGGAAGCATCTTTTACAAACAACTGAACAATATCACTGCATACCGAGTGTTTCAATTCTACAAGCGACAAATGCGGTTCCACCGGCCTCACCAAAATTAGAACCCAGCCAACAACTCACCGGCACCCACAGTGGATTTCCAGAAGAAAACCTGAAATTGATTCGTAGTTTAAAAAACTACTGGCAACAAATAACAGCAATGAATCAAGAAATTGAACGCTCGATATTATCAGATACTAGAGCCCACCTCATGCAGATCCGCCACAATAGTCAATGCCGGTTTGAGAAAACACTTAATGCTCTGTTTTCTAGTGTCCTACTTTTACCAGATGAGCCGGCTTCTAAAGGCTCGGCTTTAGAATATGTTGAGCCGGTGGATGCAGAAGTGTTAGTAATTGAAACTGAGCCGGTAGATGAAACCGAGCCTTTGGAATATTTGGAGCCGGTGGATGCAGGGGGTTTAGTAATTGAAACTGAGCCGGTGGAATTATGGAAACAACTGGAAGGGCCCTTGTATCAATTCCAAAGAATGGTTGGATATCCCCCAGGGGAAGTTGGTTTAGAGATAATTAAAGATTGCAAAGTTTACATCAAACCAGATCCTCCAGCTAACAAATGGTACACCTTCATTGCCCCGAATGGAGAACACCTCCATTACCCGATCATTGATGGGGAGTGGGTAAAAGAACAATCTGAGGTTGAAGAAACGATCGGTTTCTAAACATCTCCTCAATAATCCCAGACTCAAGCTTTAGACAACTACTAAAGCTGTAGTCTCTTATTGGTAAAAAACAAAAGCGCGCTCTATGTGTCATCGGTCACCTAGAGTAGGAGATTATCGTGCTTGAGTTATCTGTGAAAACTACCTAAAAACTAGCATTTTTATAATTTTCCATATAAAATAGAGAAATGATTGGGGTGACAACCATAGCAAAAATTAGGTTTTTAGGTAGTTTAAAAAATAGTAGCTTAATATCCCACCAGCCTGTGGTTAATAATTGAGGAAGGGATAAGGGATATTGGGTACTTTGGGGCAATAAGAACTCTGGAAAGCCAGCACCTCTGTTTATAAATACCAGAAAGCTTTGACAACAGACCCACTAAATATAACCAATAATCATGGCAGATAATCATAGTGAACAATGGCATCAGCTTAGTTTATTTGACCTACTGCAACCAACCCCCATAGCAGTTCCTTCTCCCCCACAAATCCCTCCCCAAATTCTACCAACGAGTCGTAAGCTTAATTTACGAGATTACCAGGGCAAAATGAAACGGGATATTTACCAGCAGTTAAGAGAAGGCCATAAACGGATTTTAGTATATGGCCCCACCGGCTGCGGTAAAACATTAGTGCTTTCTAGCATTTTACAAGATGCTATTAGTAAAGGCAGACGCTCAATGTTACTCGTTCATAGAGATTTTTTAGTTGAGCAAACGATTAACACTCTAATTGAGCTTGGGGTAGCTGGGGATGCCATTGGTGTCATCAAAGCCGGCTATAAAGAAGACCGGACTAAACCTTTACAAATCTGTGGCATTCAATCTCTACAACGGCGAGAGATGCTAGAAAATATCGGGATGGTAATCATTGATGAGTGTCATAGTTGTGCATTTTGGACAGAGTATCAACGAGTTAAAGAAGCAACCACTACAGCTATTCATCTAGGATTTAGTGCATCGCCTTGGCGGTTGAAATCTAGCACCGAATATTTTGGTCAACATTTTGATTCAATTGTTTTAGGGCCATCAATAAAATGGTTAATCAAACACGGATATTTAGCGCGACCCCGTTATTTTGGTTGGGGTGGCTACGTTGATTTATCCCAACTTGATACTGGTAGTGATGGAGATTATAAAAGTCGTCAAATGGAAGCTGCTTTTATTAATTCAGATGTCCCTGAAATGGCAGTTGAGAAAATTCAACAGTTTTGTGAAGGTCGCACTGGTATCGTTTTTAATGCCGGTGTTCAACAATCTCGCATTCAAACTAAATTATTGAATGAGGCCGGTATTCCCACCTGTCATGTAGATGCTAATACTTCTGTGGATGAACGTCGTCAAATTTATCGCCAATTAGAAGCCGGTGAAATTCGTTGTATTTCTTCTATTGGTTGCCTAACAGAAGGATTTGATGTAAAATCAATCAGCTTTATTGTTTTTGCGCGGGCTACTAAATCTCGTGCTTTATATGTCCAAATCTGTGGGCGTGGTATCCGCAGTTTTCCTGGCAAAGAAGATTGTTTAATTTTAGATTTTGGTAAAAATATCCAACGACACGGCTATCTTTCTAAAAACTGGAAAATTACATTAGAACCCACCCCACCCAAGCCAGAGACGGAAGCATATAAAGAATGTCCAACTTGCGGTAATACGGTCTTGGCTATACTTCGAGAATGTCCGTTTTGTGGTCATGTATTTGAGGGTGGGGATATAGAAGATAATTTGATTGATTTTGAGGCGGAGTTTGGTGAATTATTTGATTCGGAAACTTACGAGCAAGTTAAATACTGTCGTTCACAAAGGAAAGCCCGTTTTTCTAAATCTCAGCCTCCTGATAAACTGTGGGAGACATTCAAAGCAAAATTTAACAACACTATTTTAATTGGGGATTGGCTGATTGGCGCGATTTTCCAAGGTAGTGATACAGAATTTAATCGGCAGCTACTACTAGATTATTTGATAAAGTTTGCTCCCACTAATAAAGAGCATGACCGATGGATAAAATTTCATGTAGAGCTTGAGTTTGGCAGACCAGGACGTTCTTATAAGACTGGAAAAAACAAGACAAAGAAGGCTGCTATTGGGACTCTTCAGCGTCGGGAGTGGTGGGAGATTTTGGAAGTAGAGCAAACGGCAGACTGGACAACTATTAAGCAAGCATATAGAAAATTAGCAATGCAATATCACCCAGACACATCAGAGCTATCAGAAGACGTTGCACTGGATAAAATGAAGATGCTTAATTGGGCGTTTGATATGGCGAAAAAGGAGAATTTAATATAGTTCTTTGGCCGGCATCCTCGCTTACTGTAAGCTTTTCATCTACAGTTATCGACTATCCTTCTACTCTTCACCGGCCATTAACCAGCATCATCAACCGACGGTCATTAACCAGCAGCAACAATACCAACGGTCGTATCCGCCACCGACACAGAGGCGATAATCCCAAACCCACCGACCCTCTTTAAAACCGGCCCCCACCTAATCAGCCCATCAACCAACCGACTCATCAATCAACAGATTAACAATCGCATAACCATCGGCCCCCTATTCAAGCAACACCACCCCAGAGATTTAGGTGTCACAGACCAGGCTTTTGGGTACTTATCCAGTAACGGAATCTGTGACAAACTGCTCAAACCCGGTGGGGGGAATCAGCAAGGACTCGGAGATCCAACCGGCCCTCAGAGATGACAATACCAATCCCTCGATCCAACCGGCTTCCCCTCGGTTTAACCGGCCCCTTGGTTCAACCGGCCCCACAATCCACCGGACTACCCCCCGATCTATCTGTGACAACCGCCATATAATCGGCTCATCAAACCACCGACTATTGGGTAGTAAAGATATTCCACCGACTCATCAACCCACCAGCATTGAGTACAGTCCCACCGGCCACCGGCCATTAACCACTCTTCGAGACGAAGAGTGGCAATCGCGTACCACTAATCATAAGAATGTCCGTTTTGTGTTGCCGATGAATAACCATAGTTGATTTGCTGTTTTAGGAAACCAGAAAAAATAATATCCACACAAGGAATAAGGGGGAGTCGTCGGGAGTTGGGACACAGAAAAATTAAACCATAATATTTTTGACAGGCCGCTGCTGATGTTGAATGGTCTGATATTTAAAACAGGCCGGTGCCGGTGTTGAAATCAGCGGATATTTTTGACAGGCCGGTGCCGGTGATTAGTTTCTGGATATTTTAGATAGGCCGGTGTCTTCATTTAATAGTCGGATATTTTTGGCAGGCCGGTGCTGATGTTGAATGGTCTGATATTTAAAACAGGCCGGTGCCGGTGCCGGTGTTGAATGGTCGGATATTTCAAACAGGCCGATGCCGGTGTTGAATGGTCGGATATTTCAAACAGGCCGGTGCTTCCCAGGAAAGGCCGGATGTTTTAAAGACGCCGGTGCCGATATTGAATAATTGGATCTTTTAAAGAGGCCGGTGCCGATATTGAATAATTGAATCTTTTAAACAGGCCGATGCCACCTTATAAATAGTAGATATTTTTGGCAGGCCGATGTCTTCATTTAATAGTCGGATATTTTAGACAGGCCGGCGCCACCGTTCAATATCCAATAGTTGAGTTTTTTAGCAGCCCGGTGCCGGTGATTAGTTTCTGGATGTTTTAGACAGACCGACATCACCTTATAAATAGTAGATATTTTTGGCAAGCCGGCATCACCTTATAAATAGTAGATATTTTTGGCAGGCCGGTGCCACCGCGCTCATAGTTGAATCTGGTAGCGTCAGCCACCG
>NZ_JAMXEX010000066.1 GCF_025370775.1 Ancylothrix sp. D3o
TGCTGATGGTCAAATATTTGATTTTCCGAAACTTTATGAGTATGGTATTTTTTCACAACCTATTTAGGATTGCTATAGTACGCCGGCAATCCCCGAACCGAAAACAACTGAACCCGCACCATATCAACAGAAACCCTGGGAAAATATGTTAACCAGTTTAGCTTTTAATGCGCTCAAAAAAGAGGGACAAGAAATCATACCAGGTGTCAACCATGCTTCCTTTTTCCAAGGCAGATTATCTACTTTTTATTACACTGACCCCACCACCGGCAAAGACACCATCAAAATTACATCCAACGCTTCAAATGATATTATCTACCACAAATGTCGTGGTGAAGCTCCAATTGTGGAGAATCTCAATAGTTCTCAGAAACAGTATCTTTCTGCTCTGTACCAACATTTCTCCCAACAGTTAAACGGTGACCTCAGTCGTTGAACATATACAAGGGTTCAACAATTAAATCAATCTCAGGAGTATTATATCAATCTCAGTAGTTTAGCAAAAAATAAAGCGCTAAGCGCTAATTGGGTGATGAATAAAAGGAGACAATTAGTATGTCTGTTAATTCGTGTTTATTGATTGGCCGGTTAGGGCAAGAACCACAGACAAAAACATTTGCTGGTGGAAGCCAAGTTACCGAATTTTCTCTGGCTGTCAAACGCTTAGGCAGAGAAACCCCAGACTGGTTTAATATCCAAGCATGGGGTAAAACCTCGGATATTGCTGGTAAATACCTCCGCAAAGGTAGCCAAGTGGCCGTTGCTGGCAATTTGAAGTTTGACCAGTGGCCCGATAAAACCACCGGCGACACTCGCTGGAAACCTGTTGTCGTTTGTAATGAAATTGAACTACTCGGTAACACCGGCTCAACTGAAACTTCGGATGTTTCCTCAGATGATGACGATGATTTCTAAATAAAATTAATCAGCTAAATCAAAGCAGCCATCGTGCTGTTTTTTTTATTTTAACTAAGGCGCGATGCGCTGATTATACGAAAAATTAGGGTAAAATAAAATGAACAGGTTTTTGTTATCTATCAAACTTGTGGAAGTCATCGAATCTCCCGACGGTGCGACCGGCATTGCTTTAATGAAATATCAGGGTAGCCAAAAATCAACATCTACCAAAGGTATTTATTACGCTGGTCAAAATAAAAATGTGTCGGATACCCTACTAAAAGCTGGTGTGGGAGGAACCCTCGTCTGCACCGGCAATATGGAATGTTGTCAAACCAACAACAGAAGCACCGACTTACTCTTCCATATTTGGGAAGCGCAAATAATCAAAAGTACAGTTCCCACCAGTGGTGCCGGTGTAGCCCCAACTTCAGCAGAAGCAATCATCCCTCCGACTTCAGCAGAAGCAATCATCCCTCCGGCTTCAGCAGAAGCAATAATTCCACAAAATTCAACTTACAAAACGCCATCTGGCGAAGTTGTATCATTCGAGCTTGTTCCCTTCTAAGCCCGTTAACCACAAATTCATTACCAACCAGAAAAGTGAGGAAACCCCCTCGCTTTTTTATTTTTAGCTTACGTTCAGGAATCAAAATATGCAATTAAAATCGATTACGTTGCATGAGACAATCGAAGAAACACTTTTGATTTTGCCTCAACATTGGTTAATTATCCCAGTAGGATATAATAAACGACCGTTGGGTTATAATTGGCCATCTAGGGCAATGCCGGTGGAGAAGTTTATCTCGGAATTACGCAAGTTTAACTCAATTCCAATTCTCAGTAAAACTGGGGATTTTAAACGAATATACCCACCCGGTATTGGATTACTCACCGGCCCAAATTCTCAAGAAAATTTGATAGCCGTTGATATTGATGGGGAAAGTGCCGAGCGAAAATTAGAGGAGATTTCTGGTGGCAATATACCGCGCACTGTTAGTTTTACATCAGGCCGGCCACACCGAAGACAGCTATTATTTAGTGCTCAGTTGGGGGTGGAATTACGGTCACAGAAAATCCCAACAGGAATTGAGGAAGGATTAGAATTGCGGACGAAGAATTTGCAATCTGTTTTACCACCATCCCCCCATCCCATCACTGGTTGTTATAAATGGGTGGCCGGTCTTTCGCCTAGAGATATTGAAGTTGCACCGGCACCAAATTGGCTACTCGATCTTTTATGCCAACCAGTCAATCAGAACAAACCAGCAAATTTAGTTAAGTTTCAGCGGCCAACTGAGCGACACGCGACCAGCCATACTACCACCGGAGATCCTCAGTACAGCAAGTACACCGGGTACACCACCGACACCTTGACCACCGCTGGATTCATCAGGTACACCGGCCTCTCCAAGACGACCAACCTTTCCACCACCGGATACACCGGCCTCTCCAAGACGACCGACTTTTCCACCACCGGGTGCACCGGCCTCTCCAAGACGACCGACTTTTCCACCACCGGGTGCACCGGCCTCTCCAAGACGACCGACTTTTCCACCACCGGGTGCACCGATCATCCCCAGTACACCGGCCACAGCACAATTCAGAATAACAGCATAAGAACTGCTAGATTTCTGCTAACAAAAATCCATCCAAAATATGCAGATGATTACCATTGGTGGATTAAAGTAGGAATGGCACTCAAATTTATTAGTCCATCCCTGTTAGAAGATTGGGATAAGTGGAGTCGGCTTTCTCCTAAATATAAGGCCGGTGAATGTGATTATAAATGGCATTCATTTAATGGTCGGGGGATTACAGACCGCACTTTATACTGGTTAGCCCGTCAATTTTAAAACTGCTGGTATGGGGGTGGGGTGCTTGGTTGCGCTACGCGCATTGGTGTTGAACCCACACCCCCAATAATTTATGGCTACCCTCAATGAACTATCAGAACAACTGGAATTAGCGGCAGAAATTATTGAGTCTGACCCTACCCCAGAAAATCAACGATTAGCCCAGGGAATTGTTGATGAGATTATTCCCCAGATTGAATCTAAAATTGATGCTTACACCAGTGTCATCAAATCCAAACTAGAACTCGCAGAAACCAGAAAACAACGTGCTAAAAGTATTATGGAACTTGCCTGTTCTGCTGAGAAGACAGCGTACTGGTTAAAGCAAAATCTCCAAAGCTTTCTTGAGCAACGAGTTGAACAATTGGGAGAAAAAGGTAAACGGTTAGAAGGCATTGAAAGTGCTGTTACCCTCTGTAAAGCCGGTGGTAAAGTGCCGGTGCAACTTCCTGCGGATCTACTACCAGATGATGTACCAGAAGAATTCCGCAAAGTAATTGTTGATATTGACACCGAAGCTTTAAAAGAAGCTTGCCGCAATTCTAAGACCGGCACTATCTCCCACAACAACAAAATTATTGCTGCGGTAAAGGAACGCAGTAATTATCTACGAATCAAATAATACCATTTTTGCCCACCAACATAACAAGAAGCGCTGATTATCAAGGCGCTTTTTGTTTCATCCTACTTAACAAGGTTATGGATATCACCCCTCAAACAATGGTTCTAAAGATGGTGAGCTATATCGAGGTTAAAGAGGGATATCAAACTTATCTCCACAGTGCCGACGGTAGCATCATCACCTACTCTCTTCTCCCCTCAAAAGAAGCTCTCGAACTAGCACAACAATCCTGTAAAGATGCCGGTTGGCGTTTCACTAATGCTACCAGTATTGTCAAGACTTTTAGGAAACAAAGCAGATGAAGCAACTTACTTTATGGAATGGGGAAAGCGGTTGCCCAACCATCCCCAACCCGCGAATTGCCAATAAATTACGGGAGTTAGCGGACAATTTAACCCCCCAGATAAATCGGCTAATTGATTCTAGTATTAGCAACCAAAGGCCCACTGCTCGCAGAATCAAAATTGCCGAATCCATGAGGTCAGAAGGTAAACAATTGCAGCACGTTCAAGCTGCTTTATTGTACCTTGCTTCCCTACATGAATCAGGGAAAGTACCACCCCTACTGGAGAATATACGCACCCGAAAAGCAGTTGAATTTTTCATCAGAAATTCTGGCTATTCTCCTAATAAAGTCATCTCCCATTATAGAGATGAACTTGCTAGTTGGGGGATTGAAACAACTTCTGAATTCGTTGAGGCAGTTAATATCCTCAATAGCATGAAAGTACCAGAGGATACAACTTCTAACAAAATACGACAATTAGAGAATGAATTAGTTGGTCGCAAAATTGAGGAGTTTTTTCCTACACCCCCTTTGGTAGTAGAAAGAATGCTCTCCATTGCTCAACTTAAACCAGGAATGCGTGTCCTTGAACCATCTGCCGGTAATGGGGCAATTGCTGAAGCTATTGCTAGTAAGATTGACGGTTCACCAGATGTTATTGAGATTAATTCTACTCTCCGGGAAATTCTGAGGTTGAAAAATCTGAATATTGTAGGTTCTGATTTCTTGGAATTTCAACCAACTATCCTCTATGATGCTGTGCTATTAAATCCGCCGTTTAGTGAAGAAATCAGTCATATCCAGAAGGCTTATCAGTGCCGGCATAAACAGGGGATTTTGGTAAGTGTCGCCAGCACTAAGGTTTTGTTTCGCTCTACTACCAAATACCAAGCTTTTAAAAGTTGGCTCAATAAAGTAGGTGCTGAAATAGAGGAACTCCCTGATGGTTCTTTCACCAAATCACGAATCCGTACCACTGAAGTTGCTACCATTCTCATCACCATTAAACCCCAATGAAAATCATTGTCCAAGCTAATCCACCACTGACATTGTGGGATTGTCCTGAATTTCCACCCGATAACGTCTGTGTCAAGGTAATAAGAGAGGCGGTTGTCAACAGTAGTCACATCGTAATTGAACAAGCTCACGACACCATTTATTCCGGGGAATCAGAAGAAATCGACTCGGACGAATACGATTACTATCTGTACGGCCCTCAGCGCTGGTAATTGAGGTTTAAAACGACTGGTTGAATGATGGGGTTGGAAATCCCCCTTTCCAACCCTCGTTTATAATACCAAACAAACTGGAAGAACTAACCATGAATCAATCTGAACTATTAGACAAATTAAGATATGCTTTGCCCATTCATCTTTATGGGGTCGGAGTTGCCAAATCATTCCCACATCTCTGTCGTGAAATTGAGAACGGGGAAACTCAAATAATATGGGAGAATTCCCAACCTCTCCGCGTCGTACAATTTGTTTTTGTTGAAATATTATCTCACGACGGTAAAACTTTAATTGAAGACCGACAAGAGTTTGCAGATGGTCGTATCCGTCGCCGGGGGTTTAGGGGAATCTCTGAAAAACTTAAACCTTCTGAAGATAGTTTAGATGGTGCTAGACGGGGAATCATTAAGGAACTTGGATTAAACCCCGAATTACTTAAACTAGAATTCGTTGGAATGGATATTCGGGAAAAAGAAAGTGGTTCTTATCCTGGTTTAATGACGCGGTACACGAAATTTCATTATAAGACCGAAATCCCACTCGAAATGTACCAAGACCAATACATTGAGAAATCCCCAGATGGCTGCAAAACCTTTTTTGTATGGCAGCAGTAGTTCATCCGATATAAGTGATATTAATGCCGGCGTGCCAACTTGTCAGAGCAGGATAGTAATGGGCAAAATTGTTAAGTTTTCCGCAGCCCACCGGCATAAGTTGTGGAATTAGCCAATCTCTGACTCAAAAGGCTATGTGGTGTCAGGCGATCTGCCAGGAGCTTACTGCTCAAGTCAGTTCGCACCAGTTCCGCTCCCCAGATGCTGAAATGCTTGCAGTCTAAGGAGTTTTTGCTCGCAGCAGATTTTGCCGAGTACAAGAATGTAGCCATCATTTACAGCGAATTGTGGTTTGCCAGAAGGCCAATAAAATAAAGCAACCATCCTCTGATGCCACCGGCCCCAAAGGAGCGCACCGGCCC
>NZ_JAMXEX010000067.1 GCF_025370775.1 Ancylothrix sp. D3o
CAAAATTTAGAATCAGACGATCAGGAGTTAGTTATGAGATTACAACCTTTGCTGCAAGAAAAACTAGCACAAGTTGAGCAAAAAGGTATCGAACAGGGTATCGAACAAGGTATTCAACAAGGCATCCAACGAGGTATCCGGCAAGGAGAGCGCTTAATAGTGGAAAATTTATTAAGGTTGAGATTTGGGGAATTAGATGCAGAGTTATCTGCTTTAATTGATTCTATCTTGAGTTTTTCACCAGAAGAATTTACTCCCTTATTGGTGCAATTGTCTCGTGAGGAATTGGTAAGCAGATTTAGAAATTAACAAAAAACGCCAATTGTAGGGTCGATCTCTAAATTGACTCTACAATATTATTCACAAGCTTGGTTTGCATTTCGTTTATACCACTAATGCCCTCTAAGCTTTCCACAAATAAATAAGCGAAAAAAGTATAACCCAAATTACATCAACGAAATGCCAAAATAAAGTAGTTGCACTCACGCCAACATGACCTTTATCAGGTATTTTAGCCATCGTTCAAAACGAAAACAAGAGTTAAACTTTTCAAAAAAATAAAAAACGTTAAATTTTATCTAAAGAACGAAAGATAGAAGATAAAAAGTTGTTGTTTTAAAAACTCATTGAATATGTTAATCTTAATCTGAAGATTTTAAAAATAATTCTATACTACTCTAAAAATAAGAAATATATTTTTATTGCCTAAAAATCAGATAAAAATTATGTATAATAACGAACTTTATTTACTTAATTTTTGTTAAAGGCAGGGATTTTCGCTCATAGGTTTACTGTTTATTAAGACTGCTATTTTTTTTATTAAACATTTTTTAGGCGTTAATTATTTCCAGCGCACATTAGAGTTATGAGTATTAATTTGTTTCATTGCCTCCAAAAAATTAACTAGGCCATTATTCAGAAAATTTACCGCAGTCGTTCGGTAAAAGTTATTCAAACAAAGACAATTGTCCTGGTGAAATATTTGCCCGTTTATGGGTATGGTAAAGAAGATGACAAGCAGAACAAAGAGCAATTAAATTTTCAGGCCGGTTATCTTCCGGTATCCTATTCTGATGATGTACATTTAAGGTAAGTTTAGCTTGCTGGGATTTAGTTAGATTTTTAGTAGAATCCCCAGGACGCAAGCACTGTAGATTACATTTAGCGCAACGCCATCCGTACCTTTCTTTTATAGCTAGTGCAATTTCATGCCAATTATCGGGATATCTTCTAGTGTTCGGCATTTTGGTCAATTTGAGGGATGTACATCTATCTCAATAAAAGCCTTCAGTTGCCGGTATCAGCAACATACCACCGGCTTCTACAAATAATTTAGCACTAATTCTCCAAACTTTACTTGGTCACCTAAGAGCCCATAAAGGGTAAACGCATCTAATTTTTTAATTCCCCTATATAGCGTTAGAGTAAAAACAAAAGCGCTACAGGGGAAAAACCGTTCTCATTAAACAACAAAAAAGCCGGGTTATTGTCCTAAACAAACTGGTTATTTACAAGATACGTTTACCCTGTTAATTAGTTAGCTGTTGCTACAACTTCAGAAGCATTTTTTGGTTCTTTTGGCTTTTTCTCAAACACTTGGATAGCAGGTTCTGCTAAAACGAACCCGTTAGGGGTAGCTTCTCCCATTTTACCTGCAATCGCCGCTACCCACATCGGGTAATTAGCCTGCGCGTCTTCAAGCTTCTTAAACACTTTCGGCTTGACTGTGATTGTTATTATCTTACCGTCACAATCTACTTCAAACTGCTTCCAGTTGTTCTCGACTGTCTTTGCATTGTCGGGAAACTCGTTAATCTTAATGGTCAATTCTAACTTACCTGCTGTTGTCATAGATCCACCAAATAAACTTGATTGAATTGAAACGACTTGTGAGCTTAGTTGCTCTTGCATTTGAACGCTATCTATTTTTTGATTATAATACACAATTACCGCTGATATTTAGATGGGGATGCTTTCGGTTTCATCCTTACAGAAGGCTGGGTAATCAGCTTGGTTGGAGAGTTGAGAAGTGTGCGTCTTAACGAGTTTAAAAAGTTTAATCAATAAAACTCTGAGAAAAAACACCGATTTTGATTAATAATGTTCCCAAGTTCGCTCACCTTAAAAAGAGGTATCCGCTTTAGGCGTTCCTGATTAACTGTATGAACCAACTTTTCTCTAAAATTACAAAACTCATCATACTTAGCTTATGGTAATTGCGAAAATTTCAATTCATACTTTAATTCAGCAACGCCGAAAAATTTAGGCAGTAGCATAGATACGTTGTTGTGCTTCAGAACTCTTAATATTAAGCTATGGAATTATAGGGGAGCTTGGATAGATGGGCTGCAATCAATTTAGTTAACAATAGAGTAGTATGAATAATCCAATTTTGCAGCGAATTACCATCGATCTAAATATCTGTCATGGCAAACCCTGCATTCGGGGGTTGCGTTATCCGGTAGAATTTATTTTAGAGTTACTTAGTGCTGGGATAAGTATTGAAGAAATTTTAGCAGATTATGAAGATTTAGAACGGGATGATATTTTAGCAGCGTTACTATTTGCTAGTAAGTTAACTCTGGTGAAAAGTATTTATAAACTTGCTAAATGAAATTTCTTGTAGATGCTTAATTACCAGTACGTTTAGCCCGTTTTCTTCAAGAGGCTGGGTATGATACAATTCATACCGGAGATTCGCCATTAAGTAATGCAACGCCTGATGGCGAAGTTAACGCTATTTCAATTCAGGAGTTGTGTTTTGTTATTACTAAAGATTCATATCTTTTGGATAGCTTTTTAATCCGTCAAGAACCTTATAAATTACTTTTAGTGACAACTGTCAATATCACAAAAGTGCCAGAATCTTGACGTTGACCTCTTGCGCGTGGGCTATTCCAGCCTAATTTAGGATATAATTGTACTAAACCAGTCGTACAATTTGGCCTGGAGGTTAATACATGAATAAAATTACCCTAGAAGAAATTACTCAAGATTTTAACTCCTATCTTCAACGGGCTAAAGCTGGAGAAAGTTTTGTGATTTTTCAAGCAGACCAACCTATTGCTAAAATTATTTCCGCTAAATCTGAGGGTGCTTTAGAAGCTTTTGATGCCTTTCGCGCAAAAATTGTTGCAGAAGGGATTGATTTAGAGAGTGATGAAATCTTTGCAGATGTTCGGGACTGCATCCCAACTCCTGAACAACCTTGTTGGTGATGAGCATGAAATTTCTTCTGGATACCAATATCATTTCAGAAAGTATTAAGCTACAGCCTAATCCTATTTTTCTGGAGCATTTTCGGCAGAATCTTGAAGAATCGGCGATTGCATCGGTGACATGGCATGAGCTTCTTTATGGGTTATACCGATTACCAGAATCTCGGCGGAAAAAGAATTTGTCTGATTACTTAACCCAGGTCATCGAAGACAAAATGATCATCTTACCGTACTGTCATTCTGCCGCCGGATGGTTTGCGACTGAACGGGCTAGACTAACTACTTTGGGTCGAATACCTTCGTACCCGGATGGACAAATAGCTGCCATTGCTAGGGTCAATGATTTGATTCTAGTGACTCGCAATGTTTCAGACTTTGCGAATTTTGAAGGGCTGGCTATTGGAAACTGGTTTGTTTAGAGAAAATGAAAAGTAGTAAACCACTTTTAGGCTTTTGGAATTTGTCGGGGATATAACCCACATCAGCGGATGCAGCGATTTGCGTTCTAGTGGGGGGTAGCTGTTCGACAAATTTCTATTGGCATCCCCCAGTTGCGGCTTAATTCTGATTATGCTAATGAACCTAATACAATGATCAAATTGAAAATATTTTCATTAAATATCAGGCGTTAAACTAGAGTCAAGATAACGCTGCATCATAGATTTAGCTCTTTTCTGATTAGCTATTTCTATCCGAATATCTGCCTTTTTTTTAGCAACGGCTAAAATTTTTTGCCAGGCTTCCCCATCAGTTTCGTAGTATTCAAACATTGCTTCAATCAAAACTTCTCTACTGAGGTTATTTGCATGAGTTATTTGGCTAAGGCGTTCGCTTAGTTGAGCCTCTAATCTCAATGTACTTTGTTTGGTTTTTAGACCGGCTTCCCCGCTAGGTAATGATTCCTGCTTTTTAGGTTCTGTAGGCTTTGTTGATTTGTGGGTATCTATATGTTGAGATACCTCGATATCTGGAGTTAGCGGTAGTAAAGAACTATCGCGGTCAGGAACAACCGGCCTCTTGCGGTTTTTTAAACGTTCGAGAGCATCATTACTCATACCGAAAGTGCCTCAACAATTTTTTCAAAAGGATATTGGAGTTCAGAGTGGCCCGTTTCCGACAGGAGATGACCATTACGGATAGCTTTTTTAAATTGTTCTGACTCACGGATACTAGGAAGCAAAGGAATATCTTGAGCAAATTGCTTCATAGCTTCAATATTTTCTCTACTTTCTAAAGTTTGAGTGCGTCCTATCCATCTATCCCGAAATGGAATTATGCCTAATACCTTACCAGTAAAAGCCATGAGAGATGCTTGCTCTTGTAAAAATTCCAAGGTATCAATTAGGGAATTAACACCTTTGGTAGTAACTTCTGCGGGAATCAAAATGTAATCAGCAGATCCAACAGCAGATAAACAAATTTGTGAGCGTGTTGGTTGAACATCAATCAATACGAAATCAAAAAGAGATTGAACAGCTTTAAGGCGCAACTTAAGGATGAAAGCGCCGGTACCACTGTTGCTTAAGTAATCCGAAACTTTAAAGAGCCCCCGGTCAGCCGGGATGAGAAATAGGTTGGAATAGCCGGTGGGATAAATACCATCTTCTGTTTCCACCCTCCCTGTCAACACTTCAAATAAGGTGGGGTGGTTATTGGCCACTTCGTGATTTAAGTAGAAAGTAAGGTTAGCTTGGGGGTCGCAATCAACGGCAAGCACTTTTTTCCCCTGCTGGGCCAGCAGAAGCGATAGGAAAAAGATGGTACTGGTTTTCCCTTGCCCTCCAGACAGTGAAACGCAGGCACAAGTTTGCATTAGTAGAAGCGCTATTGTATTGCGCTCAGTGTACAGCTTGTCATTCTAAAAGTCTAGGAGGCTAGAAACTTAGATATCAAAGTTTATTGTTTTCTTTATATCTAGGTGTCTTTGAACCTGTATAAAAAGCTATGTAGATATCTCGAATTGTAGATACCTAGGTGCTTAGAGATACAGCTTCGTGCGGTTTCTCCTAATTTCTCATCTGCATTAGTGTCTAGCGATCGCCTGTTTTAGATACCTTGACACCGCGATACCTGAGTTCATAGGCATCTAAGTTCATAGGCATCTAGTCAATTAGGCGTTGATATTGTTGCTGAGAGAGCTTGTTGGATATCTGGATTAACGTCAGTTCGGGTTAAGACCATAGGAGTCTTCCAAAATGGCTGAAACGCCCCAAATACATTGCCGGAGTGCCAGAATAGCCGATGGCAGAATAAGGGTTTCAGCTTATCCCGAACTCAGGTTGGATTAATTTGTCGAATAAATCCCCCAGGACTACAACAGGTTGATTAATTAAGTGGCCCCTACTACCTCAAAACTATCAGCACCGGCAAGGCATGAAATTCACCCCGTCAGCCGTGAGCAATAAATGGCCCACCGGCACAGGTAGGTTAAGTACCCACCGGCATAATCTCAAAACTATCACCACCGGCAACGCTAATAGTCTGGCCATCAGCAGTAACGAAGCTATAGAAATTGGAAAAAGAAGGTTCCGGCACCTCA
>NZ_JAMXEX010000068.1 GCF_025370775.1 Ancylothrix sp. D3o
CGCGCGCTTCTCGTCGAGAACGCATTGCTGCTTGGTGGACAGCCCAACGAACCCCAGAAGAAGTGGCTGCACCGGCACCCAATCAAACCCCAGACGAACTGGATGCACCGGCACCCGAATTCACTCCAGAAGAAGTGGCTGCACCGGCATCCCAACCGACAGAGGAACAATTGGTTGCACCGGCACCCGATGAAACCCCAGAACTGGTTGCACCGGCACCCAAATCAACCCCAAAAGGGAAGAAAGGCCAGCGCAAATCCAAGAAAGTTTAGCCTCCAGATCCGACACACGGACTACCCCGTGTGTCAGTCGCCCCGGTGGGGGCTTTTTTTTTCATTCCAGATGCCGGGGTAATGGGTCGATGGTGGGAATGCTCACTGTTTTTTTTCCATCCCTGATGCCGGTGGTGAAAACCTCCATCTGCGGGGTTTTTTGTTCATCTTAGGCGCCGGTGGTACTCACCTATTCTGGGGTTTTTTTTTCATCCCAGATGCCGGTGGTGGGAAGAAATTGCCGGGATTTTTGTTCATCTCAGATGCCGGTGGAAACTGTAGTCTGGAGTTTTTCACCACAAGGGGAAGCCATCCAAAGCAAGCTCCTCAAAATGGGATATCACCCACTAAAAGCTGTTGTTCATCCTCATATTCTTCGGTGGGTTCAACATCCTCTAATAAAGGACGTTCACCTAAAATGCTAGAAATTGCTGTGAATGCTTTATTCACAAATCGCCAATAGCGTGACCGGCTGATTAGGAAAAATTTATAACAGCCGGCTCTAGGGGAACCCGCAGGCTCTTTTAAATTGATGGCTGCCGTAAATTTAATTTTGTCCTGTGATAGCCGTTGCATTTCTACCCAGAATAATTTAGGGAACTCCAAACTATATAATTCCCCTCGCATCTGAGAAGCTTTAAAGGTGGGCCGGCTTTCCACTTCAGACCAAAATTCCTGCCATTTTGATAATTCCCCAACATCCCAACAATTAAATAAATGTCGGTTTTTTACCAAAACATGAGGCATTCTTGACCCGTAAGTTTCTAGTGATTGCATGAATAATTCCATACTTTCAGCATTAACACCGGCCACCCACCACAACCACAAACCAATACCCTCCCGAGACGCCAAATCAAATAAATCAACTGCTTGCCACCACGCTTGTATTTCGTGCCAACAATGGGGGGGAAGGTTGACAACGGCTAACCCTCCATCTATGGCAAACTGTAGAATCTCATCCCCCCAGTATGCCGCTTCTGGTAAAGGAGGAGGGGATGAACAAAATAAGCGATTATCGAAGTAGCAACCAGCATCTTGTTTTGGATCTGCATCCACCAGGCCGGCATAGTCCCCCAACCATTCACACAACACCCGGCTGACTACCGACTTACCGACAGCGGGGAGTTCCCCTCCTACTATATGAATTGCTCCTTTCAATTCAGATGCCATGAGAACCTCTTCTTGAAGAACAGAGTACCGATCTGGTGCCGGTGATACCGATAATCAATTGGCGAAAGATGGGCTTTCAGGTAGGCCGGTGATACCAAAATTGGCGAAAGGTGGCGGCGAGAGATAGGCCGGTGAGGGCAACTGTTTCTTGCTCACCACCCAACGGGGCCGGTCAACCTCGAAATCAACTTGTCACAGATGGCCGTTCAAATAGGCCGGTGGCATCAAAGGAGGCTGACACATCTTTGAGGAATTTACGAGTACGGGATGCACCGGCAATACCCAATAATTGAGGATTGGCAGCAAAGTTTTGGAGGGGAACTGTCGCTCCTGATATTTTGGCCGCGTCGTATAACATCGGCAAATCAAATTCCTTAAATCCATGCTGCTGTTTTGCTTTCTGGTATTCATCTGAAGCTGCAAATTTTTCCCACACTTCGCTGTTACGATTTAGTCCAAAATTACGGACTAAAACATGATTTACACCGGCTCCCCATTGCCCCAAACTTTCGTAGAACAGGCGCATACTATCGGGGCTACCATTGCTGACAAACCACACAATTAACTCAATATTCGATTCAGCCGCCACCAGAATTAAATCAGTATTCTTCACCCACTGTTCTAGTGCGGCTCCAACTGAGGCCGGTAGATTAACTACCACATCCCCATATAATGCAGCATTTAGAATCTCATCAGCTTTGCTAAATAAATCAGTGGCTTCTGAGAAAAAGCCTTCTAAACACCGCTCACCTAATGCCGTAGAATACGCATCTTTGACATCTGGTTTACTGCGGTCAGCATCAATCAACCGAAAATCTTGACGGTCTAATACTGCATCCAGATAGTGAATCATTGCTTTGCAGCCGGTGGATTTTCCTACACCTCCTGATTCCCCACTCCAGAAATGGATGCGTTTTTTGGTTCCTGCCGTTTTGGGTACATAACCTTTAAGCTTTGAATCTTTTGTCGGCGCTGAAGGAGATAAAGGCTGGGACTGAACTGGATCTATAGATTCTGCTACTGTTTCCGATTCAGAAGCCTGCTTCAGTTCTATTGTCGATGCCGGTTCTACGAGATTCTCAGATTCCACTTCAGAAGGCTGCTTCAGTTCTATTGTCGATGCCGGTTCTACTACCACTTCAGATTTTACTGGAGGCTGCAACTCAACTGAGTTAACCTCTTCGGATGCCGGCTCTGGTTCCACTGTCTGCTCTGGTTCTACTGTCCAAGAGAAGTCTCGCTCGTACACCGGTTCTACTGTCTGCTCTGCTTCTAGTGCCGGACTTGAGTTTGGTTGGTACACCGACTCTACTTTGTACTCTGGTTCTACTGGCTGTACCATCTCTTCTGGCGGTGCGGATTTTCCTAATTGCCCCGCCTGCGTTTGCAATTCGCCTGACTCCACCGGCCTCTCAAGTTCGTTTGTTACTACCTCGGTTGTCATCGGGTTAGGTGTAAATTCTGTTTCAACTGCTGGCTGTAAAGATGCTGGTTCCTTAGCAGCCTGCTGTTCAACATCTTTAGGAACTGCTTTGTTACTCGATTTAACCCTTGCCATAATTTCCTCCTATTGTTTCTTTTTCACGAAGTTTTGCAACATTTGACCACGTTGACCCCCCGATAGCCCCTCTTCAGGCAATGCTCTTTCACTTTTTTTATCCCCATAAAACTCATCAAATCTTGACTGCCCTTCATTTCCCTTTTGGACAATAATTAAAGATGGGGCATTAAGAGAAAGTTCTTCCCTCAACAAATCCAGTTGATAGCCTAAATTCCTCAACTCTCTTAATCCAACTGTTTTGAGAAATTGAGAATTAATTTGTGCTTCCTTTAACGCTATAGGCAACCAAAATGCCCGTAATGCTTCTAAAATCATCTCTCTCCGCTCTCCTAATGGCACGGTTTTGAGATACTCAACTAAGTAAGCATCTTCCGTTCCATCTTCCGGCTGATAACGAAAACGAAAATCTTGTTGCTTAGGCATAAGTTTGGCCCTTATTCGTCGTATATTCTTCAATCAGGTATGTGTAAACTCCATACGCATCAGCTAATCGATTACCTAACAGGTATGTATCAAGCCGCGTAGGAATAGCAGTTTGGGCGTGCCAATCCAGCCGATAAAGAGAGCCAAATTCTTTCTCCAACATCGGCTTCAAATAATCAGCTGTTCCCCCACAAAAAATAATCATTCCTGAATCCTCTGGTATCGTATTCAACAACCACGATCTTAAAGCTGACCAATAACTTTGTTGCGCCTGCTTTATCGCTTTTTCTAATGCGTTTTCCTGCTTACCTCCCATTAATTCAGCCGATTTCAAATTCCAACTAGATGAAACAATTGAACCCAATATGCTGTTTTTATCTGCTCCTGTTTTATTGGCAACTAAACTCACCAATTTATCCATCCCTAATGCACTCGTCCCTCCTACATCTAATACACCTTTCCATGAAAGGAGAACTGAAGCATTCCGATAACCAATCATGGCAATCGTTAACACTCGTTGTTTGAGCAGTCGCGCATACTGCTGTTTGTAGGTCAATGACAGAAAAACACCAGCCCCTTCTGGTAAACATTCAAAGGATGATATCTGAATTTGATAGGGGCCGGTGGGGGTTTCAAACTTAGCTGCCATTAACTTTAAATCTTTCTCGAATTGCTCTGCTCCCGCCATCTCCCCTCCAGGTAGCAAGGCCCAAACAACCGCTTCAAATTTTGAGCCTAACTTCAACTTCTCGGCTGCTATCCATAACGCTGCTAGAGCTTTCCAGGGTGCTGTTGCTATTTTTAATTCAGCCAGCCTCGAATTTCCCCAGAATTTACGTTGTGCTAAATAGCCAATCGCTACATACTGGCCGTTATATCCTAACCAACAACTATTCTCAGGCTCCGCAGCACCAACAAAACTTTGTACATCTTCTACTGCTTCTATAGTAACCGGAATCACTTCCGGCTCTATCCAAAGTGAGATGGGGGGAGCATCCCCTAACCCATAAATGCACTTAGTTCCTGTTCCACCCAAATCCAACACAATAAGGAGCGATGCCCCTTGTGTATCTTTACTGGCCATTTTTCCTCATCAAGATTTTCAAACTGTTCTTGAAAAGCCTTATTTATCTCTCAAAAGCGACACTTGTACACAACCTAACTAAACAATCTTCTTCAGGAACAGAGAGTTAACTGACCACCATACTGTTCAGCCAGTGTACAGTTATCATCCTTGCTCCGAGCAACAAGAACACATGGTAATGATTGCGTTTTCCAACAAAAATGGTTTATGGCAACTACTCCAACAAGATTGGCTGCCTTTATTAGGAGCTTTAATTATTGACCCCAATTTGCAGTTGCCAATTAGCACTCAGATCAATCAACTTCAGATTGTTTTTTGAAGCTAAGCAATCATCAGCCTTGGCAAGAATCATCGACCATCTTGCTAGTAATACTAAAAAGGTAATGATTCTAACAAATTAGACAAAGCGTATTTTTACGCTGGCCAATGGGAATTGCTGCACCTCCCGTTTATGGAGTTACTACATTGTTCAGCCCTTTAGTTATCAGCTTCCCGTGAAGAATGCGACAAAAAGTGAAGCACCCTACGCTCGCCAATTAGCTCGGTAATGCTGGAAACTAAAAAATTGTTGGAATGCCTTCTTTAAGGGCACGCCATAGAGAGATAGACGTTGAAAACGCCACCATGAATCAGTATTAAGAGATGGTGATTTATTTGGCTTTCTCCTATCTTTATACGCCTTTGTAAATTGATGTGACTTCTATCTTAAGAAATAGAAATATTTAATAACCTTCGCTTTAGCAAACAGCCATAGTCAACTTTTTATAAAAAGCTTTTAACCCTCCAATAATACATCTAACTGAAATCCGAATGCTGTAAAAGTATAGCAGCAACTTGTTCCAAAACATATAATAAGGTTTCGCATCTTAATCTACGGCATAACAAGCAAAAGCTTACCAACAAAATCCATAATTCTAGCACTCCTAATTATCAATTACTAAGTCTAAACTCGCCTTGAACTACGATAATTCATCAAGTTCCAATATCTCCCCCCAATTCCCTAACGCTCAACCACTCACAACCAGAATGATACTACGCTAACACTACACAGCTTTACAAAACTTTATTTAAGAAAATCTTAAGTAATTATACTCAATTTATTTTTACCTTATAAACTGTGATTTTTACCTGATAAACTGCGGTTTTTACCTTGTGAATTAGTAATTGTAGAGCTTA
>NZ_JAMXEX010000069.1 GCF_025370775.1 Ancylothrix sp. D3o
AACTACCAGCTAGGGAAAGCCGGTTATTGTTAACTAACAACCCTCAAGTATGTAGTTTCACTGCATCGGCTACCCCAAACTCAACACCCGCCACCGGCTGTCCCAGACTCAACACTGATCAACGACGGTCGCAGAACTAAAAGATCGGCCACTAAACATCCAAGACTAACCAGTAGCCATCGGCTAACCAGGACTAAAACATATGCCAGCAGGCATCTAGGAATAAACAACGGCTACCAAACACCCAAGACTAAAGACCGGCCACCGTCTACCCCAGACTCAACACCGACTACCAACTACCCAGGACTCAACACCCGCCACCGGCTGTCCCAGAACTAAAACACCGGCCACCTGACACCCAAGACTAAACATCAGCTACCAAACACCCAAGGCTAAACATCGGCCACCTGACAACAAGTAGAGACTTTCTATAAAAATATCTCCAGTAACTACCGGCCTAATCTTATGCAACCAAAAATTACGGGAAAATAAATCGTGATTTGACTACTTTAGTTAGAGAGTGGGGTTTAGACATTTCCATTCACATATATTTTTAGACATCCTTTTTTAACTTCTTAAGAATAACCTTTATGCAGTTCATTCATATCTACAAATTGGCAAGTACACCTCCTAAAGATATAATTTAATTCCTTTTTCCCTTGACCATTTTTATTAATTAACTTAAAGAGAGCTTAGGAAAGCTTAGGCTATTTAAAGTAAATAAGTATTTTTTTGGTTGGATTTTTATTTAATAAAACTTGAGTTCAGCATTTCTATTTGCTCTATCTTAATACTTGCTCGAAATATCTATCCCCCCCAAAATACACCATATTTTAAGCATTAAAAAGTGGAAACTAGCTTTTCTCCACGATAATTTTTGCCATTCTCATACTCCTCCAAAATTTAATAGCGCTCAGTCATACACAACCTCAATGATACTACGCTAATGCTACACTACTTTACATAAATTCATTTAAGAAAAATGTAAGTAATTAGACTTATTGTATTTGTGTCTTATAAACTGCCATTTTTGTCTTATAAATGAATAATTGTAGAGCTAAAAAGCAGACGCTCTCAAAAAGTACAGCAAGAATTTTTAGTTTTCCTTGTCTTATAAAATAGCCTTTTTGTCTTATAAAACAGCGTTTTTGTCTTATCCATCTGGCAGACCGAATGCTCAATTTTTCGATGTCTAACTGAATCGCTGATCTGGTAAAATGGGGGAGTAGAAAATTCTGGACACACTTACTCCAGGTTTTTTATGTCACCTTAATTTTGTCACTTCACCGGCCCCCAAATTCACTGAAACCAAGCACAGAACAACCAGACTATACATTTCATCTCCAGCCCTCCTTTAGATTTGCTTAAGGTTCGTTACAAAAGTAAATATATTGCTTTGATAGAGGAACGCTAACAGGGGGTAGGTTGTAGCACGTCATTAGCTACAAATAGTAATAGATAATGGTGCTTAGTTTCAGGTTATTTTAGCTAGATAAAGTCTTGTTAGCTAGGCTTATCCGGCTATTTATGGATCTATGCTTTCCACCCCCACAGCATCCCTATTTTAGAACTCCCACCTTCATAGCCTTCTCTCAATAGCAGAAGCGTTTTAGCCTTCGGAGTGGAAAAATCTTCTGTTGACCTACCGGCCCGTACAGATGTAAGCCGCAGAACCACCCTACCTGAGCCCACAAAGCGCGGTTAAAGGTTATAAATTGATGCAAATCTTCCTTTACTCCACCGGCAGCCGGTTGAGTGAGAAGTGTAATCTGAAGTTGAAGGATATAGCAAACGAATTGAAGGAAGAAGAGGAAATATCTTAGGGAAAGGTTCTAAAATCCAACACATTTTTATCTCTCAACAGTTGTCCTGAGATTTACCTCAACACCCAAAAATACTACTTCAATGGTGCCGGTGTTCCCTGGCAAATATGGTGCCGGTGTTCCCTGCCAAATCAGGCTGCTTCAACGATGCCGGTGTTTCCTACCTTTGGCAGGCCGGTCTTAAACAGCAAGCAATTTTGTCAGAATTGTCAGAGCGGCTGCCTCATTGGGCCGATCTTTAACAGAAAGTATGCCCCGGCTGTTTGAAAGCCCACGCAACAGATCCATTAGATAGGGGTGCTCCTTGGGGAGCAAACCAAAAGCCATAAAGCGGATCCACCACCCCACTATATTTTCATTTCTTTGTCACAGCTATCTTATTAGGGAAATAATATTTTAGTGGATTAGGAAAAACTAAGATGAGCAATAATTATTCCTGCTAATAAATAGCTTTTAGCATAATTAATAAACTTTTCTCCACAAATTAAACACTACCACAATCGCTAATCTATTTCCCACTCCTAACCTCTCAAATCAAACAGCAACCAACCAAACAGAAACAGAGTAATACTACAGTCAAACTACATTCTTTATAAAATTCTATACTCTCAAAAAATGCTAAGTATTATTGCCTAAATATTTCTGCCATATAAAACCCCATTTCTGCCATATAAAACCCCGTTTTTGCCATATACTTCAGATTGAATACCTGATAAAATATCATAAATTGAGAATTTTTCTTGCCATCCTAATATGGCAGATTTCGGGTTTTATATGGCAGAAAGCGTAAATTTTTGAGTTAAGCAAAAAAAGCAATGTTCGATGCCTAACTGAATCTCTGGTGTGGTATAACGGGAGAAAATAAAATTCTGGACACTTACTCCGGGTTTTTCATCTCACCTTAGTTTTGTTATCTCACCGACCCCTAAATTCACTAAAATACTATCCTTAGCAACCAGACTATTCAGATCATCATTTCAGCAGCTTTAGATTCCCTTAAGATTTGGTGAAAAATTGGATGTACCACACCCCCTCAAAAGTGGTTAGACAGGAATGGTTGTAACACGCACTTTTCTCGCAATAAAGTTAGCTAAAAACGCTTATTTTGTACATCATTCGTACTTTTATTAAATTATCTGTTCAAAGCACGCCGTAGCAGAGATGATTGGTCACTAAGCAATCCTTGCTGCTCACTATCCTGCTCTCAAAGTTGCTAGATATTTACTACGGACTGCCGGCCCTTTTATGCTTAACTAGCAACGCGAGCTTATGTATTTTTGCTGCACCGGCCAGCCTAGAACTCCCTAGTAATCACCGGCCACCAGTCACCCCGCCATCGGCCATGAGACAACGACCACCGGCCACCAGTCACCCCGCCATCGGCCATGAAACAACGGCCACCGGCCAAAATATACCGAACACTAAGCACCAGCCACCAGACAACGATGGTCTACTGTGTTTTACCGCATCTCCAACAGCTATCGGCCACTTTATACAGAACTGTATCAATGACGATTGACAGTTTTTTTACGACCAGCCTCTATGTTTTATTGGTTAATAACCGTTTTTTTAAACTACCCTCAACAGCTACCGGCCCTATTTTATCGGGCTAACAATTACGGGGAGATAAAGCGTGATTTTGTTACTTTAGTTAGAGGCGATGGGGAAAATTATGCTCTACTTTGATACATAAGCTTGGTTATCAGAATCATTCTAAAAAAGATAAATGGTAATCCAAGCTAAAAACAAATCTTGCTTTCAGAAAAATGAAAAACCTAAATAAGCATATCCAAAACCATTGAACTGACTAACCAAACTACAAATGGCTATTAAATCATCTCCCACCAAACACCCTACTCAACAGTAGAACTGCTGAAAAGTTAGCCTCTTACAGCCAACAGCAGACTCTCTTAAATAAATCCGAGGAACTATTTTAGAAGAAAAAGACCATGAACGCTCAAACAATCTTAAGAGTTAAAAAATTCAACAGCTTGCAGAATCTCAAAACAGCAGCCAGCCACGACACCAGAGCTTTCTTTACTCCGAATGTTAATCCAGATAGAAGTGTAGTCATTTTGGCCGGTGCTACCCACCCAGATGATGTAATTAAACTTACCCGCCTGAAAATAGGCTCTCAGAAAATCAGGAAAAATGCAGTAGTTGGCGCAGAAATTATCCTCAGTGCTTCCCCCGAATACTTTAGGCCAAATGACCCCAGTGCTTACGGAAAATGGGATGAAGAAAAATTGAATTTATGGGAGAAGGCAAGCAGCCAGTGGTTAGAACAAAAATTAGGAGATAATATTCTACAAACCAGCCTGCACCTAGATGAAGCCACCCCCCATATCCATTGTTTGTGGGTTCCTTTAAATAAACAAGGGAAATTAAGTTACTGGACAACTGAATTTGGCGGAACAAGAGACAGTTTATCTAAAGTTCAGGATAGCTATGCTCAAGCTCTTGAACCATTAGGAATTGAACGGGGAATTAAAGGTAGCAAAACCACCCATACCAAAATTCAACAATATTATGAAGCGGTGAATACAGCCATAACAGAACCATTGGTTACTGAACAGTTATTTCCAGAAGTAAGAGAGGGGGAAACAGCAAGCCAATATCGAGAACGGGCCATGCAGGAAGTACAACCACAATTAGAATTGATGAAGCTGCAATTGGGCCATATCCAAATGTTTCAACAAGAACGCAATACTTATCGTCAAAAAGCTATTGCAGCAGAAAAACGCTCATCAGCCTTAGCGGAAAAAGCACGACTGGCTGACGAAATTACCACCGGCATCAGTAAAACTCTTATCCCTCTTGCCACCACCATTACTTCCTTATCTCCTAACCACCGCATAGAGGGGAAAGAATGGAGTTTCTCACGAAAAACGGAAGCAATTTTTGTTCACCGGCACACTGATAATTTCCAAATTAGCCTTAATGAAAAAACGTGGCCCGAAGTTTCCTCGGAACTGAAACCCTCTGATCTTACTGCATTACAAGATTTATCTGGTTTAATGTGCCGGTGGGTACAAGCTAAATATCAACTTTCTCAAGAACCGGAACTTTAAAAGTTTTCAAAATACAAGAGACTATTTTTGATGTATGATCTAAAGCGAGCTTTGAAGTTTGAGAGTTGCCGTAACGTTATCCAATATTGTCCACCAGGCAGAGCGCCACCACAATATTCTGATAACCAACCAACCAACAAGCTTAACTATCCCATTAATAGTAGAGGTTGCCCAGCATTCAAGAAAAACAGACCTAAAAAGTTGAAACCCCCTACTGGCAAAAGTAGAGGGCTTACGGAATTAGGCATAAAAGGCGGTTGATGTACCGCGTCCCACAATTTATATCCTTCTACGCTTTAGCAAACAGCCGATAAACCTCGAAAATTTTGACTCTGTTGCTAAAGACTGGGAGTTTTTTTTCGTTTTCAAAAAGATGATAACACTTTTTGAAACACT
>NZ_JAMXEX010000070.1 GCF_025370775.1 Ancylothrix sp. D3o
TGAAAAACGCCGTTTTCTGGATCTAAATCTCTGCCATCTATAGCAGCAACTTGGACAGCATAATCTGGAATAAAATTAAAGTCAGCAAAACGCTCTAATCCTTCAATTGTACGGCCTTGTTTACAAATATGCCAGAGTGCGATTTCGTCGTGAGTTTTACCGCCGCCAAAGCTGGTTTCTAAGCGGATAACTGGTGAACCTGAGCCGGTGCCGGTGAGCCTGCTAAAGACTTGTCAAATTAAGGTTTTTATGCCGTCTGTAGGAAAGGTGTTAGCGAAAAAAGTTTTAGGATTTTGATAGACGGGCGGGGCGTTTCCTTCCACAACAAGTCTTAATTTTGCTGCAAATAAATCTAAGGATAATTCTCCTGATAAGATTTCTTCTCTAGGGGTGCAAGTGTCAAAAATTGATGGTAGCATTGAGTGGTTTTTCCTTGCTTTGAGGTTATTTCTGAGATGATTAGCGTGTTAATATCTTTTTTTTTATTTAGGAGATAAAAAGTTTTCGTTATCCTTTACATAATTTGCTAACTCGATATCATTATTTTTCTTTGATAAGCTAAATGCCTCCTACGGTTGTAGATGTTTCCTACTTTATCATAAAGTCGGTCGTTTTCAAGCAGTGTCTACTAGGCGTTTTTGGCTGAGTTTGTTGGGGGTAAGCACCGTTTGTTATTCTCTGGCTACAAAATATTAGACTTGGGGAGGCCGGTGATAAGAGAAAGCCAAGCCTAGGCTCAAAGGAAAGAGAAAATCTTGCTTATGGGCAAGCCAAAATGGTTACAACTGTCTATAATTATTTGCAATTGGTAACTTTTTAAATTCACCACCGGCATACTCGAATTTCGGGGAGGATAACAAACCAATTCTCAATATTACATAAGTTTGTAATTTATCGAGATCAACAACTTCTGGAATGACTACAGTATCATAAACATCTGGTAACAGTTTTCCGACTTGTTTTACCCAATTTATTACGGTGGTATGATGAACTTTCTTAACTCTTCTATCGCCCTTCAACCCATACCATTGAAGTACATTTTTAGGCAATAGTTGCCTGGTTTTCCATTCAGATTCCTGGCTCATGGTATTTTGCTTCTACGTTTTAATGTTGGCTATACCGCTTTTTTTAATATTTATTCAGGTATTTTTTCAGGCTTTTTGCTAATATTATAACCCATTCCCAACGATTACGGAAACTACAATAAATACTAACTAGGTACAATCTTATTTGATTAAGTTATGGGGAGATTTTGAGAGGAAGCGAAGCTTTAGATAGGGACAAAAATCCCAGAGACTTATTTCAATTTGTTTTGTTTTATTTTAATTTGTATTTAAGAGGCTTTTTTTCCTTTTCCTTTGGCATCACGCTTGGGGGGGAATTTTTTGGGAATTTTTTTGCTCTTATCGTTCTCATAACTACTCGCTTGTTATTTGTTTCCTTATTTGTTTGACAGTAATGGAAGCTATCGCAAAAAACAAGTTCGGTCAGCCATTGGGGGCGCGCGGCTCCACGATTAAGAATGGACGAAACCATTTCTAATGCTCTGGTATCCCGCTGTAAATCATTTTTAAACCGATCTACTTCATCTTGCAATGCCTGCGATAGAACTTCAAGAACCGTTCTGCCGGAGCCATCGGGGATAATTTCTTCTGTTAGACCCTTGGCTTGCGCCCACATAATCTGAGAAGCAACTAAGCCGGTGAGGTTATCCATTGACCGCAGAGCTACTCTTTTGAGAGTGTCTTGTATGGGCGATTTAGGAGCTTTTACAAGTTTTGGTTGACGGCGATAATGCGGTGAGGTTGGGTCATTCCAATCCCAAATTCGTTGCGTGATATTAGGTAGTTTTTCTGCTTTTGCTGCGTTTCCATAGTCGCCATCGAAATCGCCGCCTTGACCGAATGGTGATTCATTTAGTTCGCCGGTGCCCCCAAAGGTTACATGAGAAACAAAAAACACCCCATTGTAACCGTTTCCATCCACCACATTTTCCCATATTTGGATATCACCCCAATGCCTGACCGGATAACGAAACGTGATATGTCTTCCTGGTTTGAGATGTTTGCAGCTAAAAGAAAGATCGGCTAATGAATCATCAGGCATTGCCATAAAACTAGCTGCACGAAACGCCCCATTTATCGCTAACCGTGTCCATTTCTTCTTCAAACTGCGGAGAATCGAATCAATAACATACGGGTGTTTTTCTAGGATTCTGGCTTGGTCGTCTGCCAAAATCATCGCCAACGTTGACATATAGGGTTCAGCATCATCATCCGTATCATCTTGGGGATTACCGGAGTCCCATAGTAGGGCTAAATCATCAAACCACTTATTAGCTAGTGGTGGTAACTCATTGATTTCTGGTGATGTTTTAGCTGGCGTTTCTCCTGTGTTTGTTTGTAAGCTTGGTTGAAATGTGCCGACGATTTGGTAGATGTTCTTAGTAGCTAATTTCTGTATTAATTCTTCGCATTTTTGTCTGGTGGCTGGCATGACATCTTGTTCGATGATATCTACCGGAAACCAAGACCATATTTGCGTTCCGCCTTTTGATTTGCGTTCCTGAGCTTCGCCTAACGCTGCTAAACAAACATCCTCAAATACATTATCACCAAAGGGTGGTTTAAATGTCTTGAAACACGATTCTGGCAGAACCATGTCATAGCCTTGCATCTCGGAAGCCGGCAGTGGCAAAACGGTTCCTTTTCCCCAAATTCCCTTTCTTGTTTCGTTACCTGCTATCCCTAATCTAAATTGGGTTGGGGTCTTTGGGCGAGAGGTAATATCTGCCAACAATGAGTTTAGTAAAGCGTCGCTTATTTTGCCATGAGCGTCCCCGATTTCCCAAGGATTTTCTGACCCTGGCTTTGGTCTATTATTTTGTAAATCCGGGTCTTTTAGTACAAGAATTTTCGCCTTTTTCAAAACGAACAATGCCTTACATTCCGATAAACTGATAGAGCCGTAATTAATCCGACCCATTGATTCCTTCTCTGGCGGGAAATAAAATTGGCCTACCGTGCCTTTAGCGCTTTGTTTTCGACTAAATACAAAATGACCGTGTTTGCGAGCACCGCCTGCTAAATCCAAACTGAAATTTTCATAATCGTCTAGTAGTGATTCTGATTTTTCATTTGAATCCGTCGGGATTGCACAAACAGAAAATTCCTGGTCTGGATGCAATTTTGACAGCATTATGTTTTTATAAGTCACCTCATTTAACCTAACCGTTGATGAGGAATCTGGCTGAGACTGGTGCATCCACTTTTTCTGATTACCATTCCAAACTAACATCGAAGTTTTTGATTTTATTTTAAATAAGCGACTTTCGTAACCTGCTTCTGGTAACAAAGCCAGCACATTGTAAGTGAAAACATAACGAGTCATAAACTACCTCATTCAAACAGATTTAACTAAATAAAATCAGAAAAATCACCAGGTTTCTCAAAATAAAATAAATCCATACCAGGAGTAAATTCCTCGTCTTGACTGCTACGACGACTAGCATCATTTTCGCCGAAGACATAGCCGATTTTTCGCTTTAATGTGGCATAAGAAATGGCATCTTTTGTGCCTGATGATTCTTGAGCGGCCATGAAGGCAAAAACGTTGTAATCGCACCGCCATAACCGCCCGCCGTATTATTAGCAAAAGTTGTATTGACAATATTTGTAGCAAAAGCGGGTCTGGTATTGATCAATATTCCGCCGCCGTTGAAAGCCGCTTTATTACCAGAAAATGTGGTATTGGTAACGCTAACATTTGCCGATTCACCCAGCCACAAACCGCCGCCGCTATCACTGGCATCATTATTGATAAAGGATGAATTGGTTACGGTAATATCGCCATTACCGGCCCGGATACCACCGCCAGAGCCGCCGGTGCCATTGTTGTATTTAATGGCTTTATTGTTGATGAAGGTGCTATTTTCTAACAAGATTTTATCCGGTGGGTATCCAAATAAAAAGCCTGCTCCTCCTTCTCCTTGGGCGATGTTGCTGTCAAAAAGACTATTACGGATAATAATGTTCCCGCCTATGCCATCGTTGGTATATTCGCTGGCACCATCAACGTAAATAGCACCGCCAACGCCTTTATCAGAACCACTAGATACAGAACTGTTGTTTTTGAAGGTAGAATCTTCAATGGTGAGTCCGCTGAGGAGGTTATTAATGGCACCACCAAAGCTGCCTTTATTGTTGGTG
Organism: Ancylothrix sp. D3o; assembly: GCF_025370775.1. NCBI lineage: Bacteria > Bacillati > Cyanobacteriota > Cyanophyceae > Oscillatoriales > Microcoleaceae > Ancylothrix > Ancylothrix sp. D3o. The sequence continues at coordinate 4,209 of NZ_JAMXEX010000070.1, forward strand.
AAGGTACTACCTTTTACGGTGAGGGTGCTGCCACTTTTTACGCCGATGGCACCGCCGCCACGTTCGGTAGTTGTAGCAAGAGAACCATCATTACTATCAAAGCTCGAATTGATGACAGTGGTGGTGCTTCTCCAGCCTGTATGTAAGCCTGCACTAAAGCCTGCTATGTTGTTATTAATTTGGCAATTTTCGAGTGTTAAAGTGCTGTTGGAGCCGGTTTGAATTCCCGCACCGGCACCTGTCGGTTCATCGGTGGTAGCGCTGCATTTTCCGTTAGCAATAATCAGGTTTTTAAGGGTGATGTTTGTGAAGGATTCGGTTTTAATGACGCGGCTATTGTTATTACCACTGATGGTTAAATTGGGTGCAGATGCTCCATCAATTATCAGGTTATTGTTGATTAGTAATTGGCCTGTCGTGAGGGTGATGTTTACACCGCTGAGGCTATTATCAAAAACGATGGTATCGCCTGGTTGTGCATCAGCAATAATTTGACGCAATGAACCGGCCCCACTGTCTGCATTGTTTGTAACTACCACCATTGTTTTTCCTTCCTAACTTGATGATAAGATAACAAAGCGTTTTGTTTCAGATTGTTCTTCTATTTCTTATAGGCCGGACTGATTTTATCTAAAAAGGCATAGCATTTTATAGCTATGCCAAATGAGCACTCTTGGAGAGGGACATGGGGCTTTTCGCGTCCATATTACGAGCAACCTAACACAACCCCAAGAACTAGCCTCTTTTTAAACCGGCAAGCTGGAAAACAAAAACGAGCGAACGGTAGTTTTTTCTCAAAAACGCCCTTGAGTAAAAGAAGATCGGCCCCTGCCCTGCCCCAGTAGAGAGGGGTGATGGTGATTGAAAGTAGGCTGGATGTGGCCTTTCAATTGCCTTTCATTTAAAGTCAAATAAATAAAAAGACACTTATTTGACATCGGCTTTCCCCAAACCACCCATCCATATAAACTCCAGCTTTTTGACCTATAAGTAGCCTTACAGGTAGTAGGATCGTTTTATCCTTCGGGGTAGAAAAATCCCATGTTGACCTACCGGCA
>NZ_JAMXEX010000071.1 GCF_025370775.1 Ancylothrix sp. D3o
AGGCGGTTTTCGGTGCTTGTAACCCAGCTACAGAACCGTTCCCAGACGTTAGAGCGCTCTGTGCGCTGTAATGTGGTTGTCATGTGTTTATGAGTGCTATTGATTTGTTAAGGTTCGGATGATGTTTTTATCTTAAGGGTATTTTTAAGTTTTGTAAAGGGGTTTTAATCGGAGTATTTCTGATGAATAACATAAGCTGGACTTATCAATAGTCAGTCAGGATTGGCAACAACTGTGTTTACATTGTGTAGACAAGGCTTTACCCTAGAGGAGTAAGCTATCGGTTACAGAGATAAGCTTTTGTTGCTCTCAGAGAGGTAACTGTGATGTCCTCCTCAGAATTTCCCATATCAGCGGGCCATACCCGTGACGTTACAATCAATATCCGAGCTAAAAAAAATCAACGAGATTTAATTGATCAGGCGGCACAAATAGAGGGAAAAAGCCGGTCAGAGTTCATGCTTGAATCTGCTTACGAAAAAGCCCAAAATGTTATTTTAGACCGCTGTTTTTTTGGGTTAGATGAGGTTAAGTTTCAGGAATTTATGGCATTGCTGGATGCAGGGCCGGTGTCCAATGAGAAGCTAAAAACCTTATTGACAAGTAAATCTTTGTGGGATTAGATCAAGAAAAAATTATTCCCCCGGAAAAGCTGAATTCTTTCCATCTAATTGATAAGTTTGATTCGGGTGAAAATAAGCTAAATGAGTGGTTAAAAAAGCGGGCTTTAAAAAATGATTTAGAGGGGGCTTCCCGCACTTATGTTGTCTGTGTTGGTAAAGAAGTGATGGGATATTACTGTCTGGCAAATGGAGCAGTCGCACAAACCACAGCCACAGGTAGAATTTGGCGTAATATGCCCGATCCTATTCCAGTGATGGTGATAGGAAGATTGGCAGTTGATCGCCGGTGGCAAGGCAAAGGTATCGGGCGTGCTTTACTGCGAGATGCTATTCTTCGTACTTTGCAAGCTGCGGAAATTGCGGGGATAAGAGCAATTATTGTACACGCTATTTCTGAAGAGGCGAAACAGTTTTATGAGAAGTGTGGGTTTAGTGTTTCACCTATTGATGAGATGACACTGATGGTGAAAGTTAAGGATGCTATTGTTGCACTTGGGTTAGAAGGTTGAAGGTGTGTATGTTTCTCTCTGAAGATGCTAGGTTGGGCCGGTGGGGTTTAGGGTTTGGTAAACTCTAGGAAAATAAGGTTTGGGTTGGGTTTTGTTTCTCAACCCAACCTAAAAGGTAACTAAAAAACACTATTTTTGATTTTCTCTTCCAATTCATTAACTACAGACATGACACCCTGTTGAGGGTCATTTAAAAGATTGTATTTGATGTTATCTAACTCAGAAACTAACTCTTCTCGCAAACGGGGTTGATTTTCTGCTACTCCATTCTTATAATCCCAATAATCGTAAGCTATCAAAGCTAGAGCAACTGCCGGATCAATTATACCTGCTACTTTAGTAGAAATAGTAGCAATAGCTGTGCTACCTGCTTTAGCAGCAAATTTAGCAGCTATTTTACTACCTCCGTAAGCGCCTAAAAGCTTGACTAAAGATACATCATCACCTCGGTCATTATCTAGTGTAATTTTAAGGCTTTTTATATATTCATTCCAGTCTGTTTTGGGAATTTTATAGAGTTTAGAAACATGGGAAACATTGTTAGAGATTTCCTTTATATAGAACTGTGTCGTATCAATCAATATTGTCTTAAACTTGATCTCTGATGATTCCGCGCTTAATACTTTCTTAGCAAATTCTCTCTGAATATTGTCATTGATAGATTTAGCAATTTTTTGATTAGTTTGATCAAACTGAAATCCGTTGATGACATACTCACCTATAAACTGGAACAACACACTAAGCTCCTGCCCTTTTTGATTGAAATAATTGAAATACCAAGGCAGAAAATCCTGATCAAGCTTCTTAATTAATTGTTCTTGCCATTCATTTAATTTTTGATCGGAATATTCTTTAGTGGTTTGATAAGCAAGGTCAAGAGATTCTTGTAATGCAATTTTATCTCTATCGGGAAAAACTTGAGTATTGGCTGGCCTATCAATGCTTACTTGAGCTAATAACGCATTATTTATAATTACTCTTCCCAGTAACGGAATTATTACAATAAGAATTACCACAGACCATACAATGATACTAAAATTTTTAAAAATTTTGAATAATAAGGGTTGTTTAGAAGTTTCTTCAGACTTCGTAAAAGTGGCTGTAGAATCTTCAGGTGGTTTGATAGTGTCTTCAGTCGCAGCCAAAGTATCTGTAGAATCTTCAGCTTTTTTGATAGTGTCTTCAGTCGCAGCCAGAGTATCTGTAGAATCTTCAGCTTTTTTGATAGTGTCTTCCGTCTCAGCCAGAGTAGCTATAGAATCTTCAGGTTGTTTGATAGTGTCTTCAGTCTCAGCCAGAGGATCTCTAGCTGTAGAGGTTTCCGTTTTTTGAGAGATATCTTCAGTCATGGTGATTATTGAGCAAGTGTACGGTTGATTGAGGATGGGTTATCCATCGCATAATTACTTATTTTTAAATATCCATAACTATGCTGTCAATATTTACTGTGTGGCTTAAAGTAGGAACTTTATCTATTTTTATTGTGTCCAAATGTGGTATTTAGAGCGTAAAGTGGTAAAATGTGGGATGAAGGTACTTCAAAAATCATAATTTTTGAACCTATGGACATTCAAGAAGTTTTAAACTGGACTGATGAAAAGGTGTTTGCTAAAACCGGAAAACATCTTGACTCAATACAAAAAGCTATATTAGAAGGAATTTGGCAGCATCAACAATATGGAGAGATAGCAGAAAATAATAACTTTAGTTATGATTATCTAAAAAAAGAAGCTTGGAAATTATGGAAGCTTCTCTCCAATGTCCTTGGAGAAGATAATATTAAAAAATCTAATGTCCGCTCTATTTTAGAAAAAAAAGCATTATCTAGGATTTACAACAATAATGGTTCACAGATTGTTGGTTACATAAATAGCCATATCAATATTTGTGGAGAAAACCGGCCCTATCCAGAAGAAACAAAACCCCCCTCACCCTCACCCCCAAACACACCCCAAAACGAAAATAAATCCCCAATCATCGACTTAAAACAAGCACCGGCCTTAACCGAATATTACCACCGCACCCCAGAAGAAACCACCCTCAAAAACTGGATCTTAAACACCACTACCCGCCTAATTACAATCTACGGCTTAAATGGAATAGGAAAAAGCACCCTCACCCTCCAACTCATCCAACAAATTAACAACGAATTTGATTACATTATCTGGCAAACCCTCAACGAAAAACCCACCCTTACCACCCTACAAACCCACCTCAAACAAACATTTTCCCACACCCAAAAAAACCCCCTTACCCACAATCCTAGATTATTTCCGCACCTATCGCTGTTTACTCATCCTTGATGACCTCCAAAACATCTTTAAATCCCGTGAAATAGCCGGCCAATACCTACCCGGATATGAAGATTACAGCCAATTTTTCAAACAAATTGCCACCACGACCCATCAAAGTTGCTTAATACTTCTCACCTCCGAAAAACCGCGAGACATCACCACACTGGAAGCCGAAAACACCTCTACCCAAACCTTACACCTCAAAGGATTACTAGAAGAACAAGCCCAAGAAATCTTACGAAAAAAACAATTAACAGATGAAGACAAATGGCCTCAATTAATAACCCTTTATCAAAGTCATCCCCTCTGGTTAAAAATCATCTCCGCAACAATTAACCAATTATTTAACGGTAGCGTCTCCCAGTATTTAGCCGACCCGAATGATATATATTTAGGAGACATAGAACCCATTTTAGAAACTCAATTAAAGCGCTTATCCGACTCTGAAAAAACCGTGATATGCTGGTTAGCAAGCCAAACAAAACCTGTAGATATCTCACAAAGGCCGGTGGAAACAGCATTATCAAAAACTCAATTTTTGCAAGCCATAGAATCCTTAAACCGGCGCAGCTTAGTAGAAAAAGAGCCGGTCGCAGGACGAGCAATGTTTCAAATTAACCCAATCTTCAAACAATACATACAGTCAAACTCAAATTTTCTAAAGGAAAATTAGTAATAAAAATTCGAGGTTCGCTTGAAAAACCCCCTTATTATTTCTGATAAATAACAGGTCTATATTTAGGTTCAGGAATCACCTTATTTGCAGCAACAGCCGTTTCTAACCATGCTTTTTTAGCAATTTGTACCTCCCGCAAAGCCTCTTCTGGAGTTTCGCCAAAAGCAGAGCAATATTTTAAATCAGGAATATCAGCAATATAACCCTGATCTTCATCACTGTAGAAGATATTGATATGATAGTCTTTCATCATTAATCCTCCATCGTCAGATTGTACTCTTCAACGAGCGATAAGAATTGACGCACTTGATAGAGAGCCACTTCTCCTTTTTTATTTTGAATATTAACAATTTCTCTAATTTGGGGATGAGTAAAAATGTGATGACTACCACTGATTCTTGCCAAACTAAAACCGAAAGCTTCAATAAGCATCACCATTTCACTAAACTTGATATTTTTTGAACCGGCCAGAGCCTTATCCAGAATTTTCCGCTTTTTATCGACCACTCTCTAGTCTTCCTCTCCCTATTCACTTAATCCGACGTTGCTTTATCCATAGATATTGGGCAAGGCTTGTACCTTTTATAACCTTACAACAAAAAGCCAACAACGCAAAAAGCGCCCCCCATCTCTGGAGAGCGCCTTTTGTAATTATTCAGTTTTCGAGGATTAAGCCCTCATAAAACCTTAGCCCTTGATAGAAGGAGCCTCAACAGAAGCCAAATCAAGAGGGAAGTTGTGAGCATTACGCTCGTGCATTACTTCCATACCCAAGTTAG
>NZ_JAMXEX010000072.1 GCF_025370775.1 Ancylothrix sp. D3o
TTCCCCCGTATAGTTGGTAATGATCCTCTAGTTGAAATCCGTGAAATTCCTACAGATTGTGACTGGCAAGTTTTAGGATATTTATATGATTTAATGAATCGCCACAAAACTAAGAAAAAATTACCGAGGTTTGAAATCGTTGCTCAAAATTTAGTAGATGAATTCGGTGAGCGGGTTTCGATGCCGGAGTTAAGAGAATGCGCTTTATTCTACCTAAAAGATGAAGCAGTTGCTAACATAATGGCCCAGTTTTTTTATCAAGTAGTTCAAGAACGACGAGCTAAATTAATTAAAGAAGAAACCCGCAAAACCCAATTAAATCAAGCGATTGAGGATTTAAGCGAGGCGCAGACCCCACAAGAGGTCGAAGAATGTTTCACTATTTGGAACTCGGTGTTTTCCCAATCTGAAATTTTAGCTGCACTTTCTCCTGAACAGCAACAACACATACATTATTTACAAAAATTGGGCCGATTACGAAACCTTGCCTCACTAATTGCTGAAGCTTCTGATTTGAAAGAAGTTATCTCTATTCTAGCCAGAAACGCTGTTAAATTTGATACTTTATTACCTTATATCTCGGATAGCCACAAAGAGAATCTCTTACAATATCGAGCGGCATGGCAAGAACAGCTTAATTTATTTAACAAAGGAAATCTCCCCAATTTTGCTTCCACAAGTGAAGCATTAAAATTCTGGAAATCGATTCAAGTAGCTAAAGAATATAAATCTTATTGGATTTATCATCAATTGCTAAAATATAAACAATCACCTTCCTTAGAAGACCTCGAAGAATGTGGCGCTTTGATGGGTTACTCTATCCATTGGGCTTATCATAAATGGGAAGAACTACAACATCCTGAATCTGACTATAGTGAGCCTATTCCAGAGAATAGCAGTTTTAAAATGGATGTAGAAGTGGTAGATGTACCTAATGGACAGAGTTTAGATTCTAATGATAATTATGGCTGGGATGCCTTCGATGATGAAATTTATTCCTATGAAAGAGAACGAGCAGAATGCGATCTAATATGGGAGAGGCGACAACAGGAAGATTGGGAAAATGAAGAGAATTACTACACCCTCAATGATGATTTTGATGATTTTGATGATTTTGATGAAGATTAATTTCCCTCACTTTTAATAGAAATGCCTATTTTGACTACAAAATAGCTATCCTATTTTGCTGAAAAAACAAGGCTTCCGCAAAACTAAAGGAGATCATCGTTTGCTCTGCTTACCATGCTAATTGTCTCTAATTTAGTATTATTTATAACTAAATAAAGTTTTATCATGCCCATAACTATCTGGCTTCTTTAGCCCAAATTCCTATCCAATCCACTGTTAAGAAAAGTGTGGATATAAAGATGAATAGGTAGGCAATATAGAGTTTTCTCCATTCTTCTGTACCTGGGGTTAGCTCTAAAAGGTCGGGGTAGCATTCCAAGATTTTAGAATAGCCAAGTTAAATTCTTTCGGTTAAATTAAATGGCTCTGGTTACCAGACTTCTTTAATTTGTTAGAATAACCAAGTTGCTCTCCAGCTTTTAATCAGTGATAGGGATGTCGCTTAGTTGATACCCTCCGTAGGAATGGTGGTGTTTTTAACATTTCCTTAGTGCTTCCCCTACTTAAAATATCCCATCGGGTTTAAAATAATCCCTATAACCACTCTGAGTAAAAGTATGAATATTTTTTCTAGCAAACCAAATAAGCTATTGTTAGCTTCGTTAACAATAGGCTGCTGCACCGGGATGCAAGTTTTAGGTAGTAGACCGGCTCTAGGAAAAACACATCTCTCCATCACCGGCTCCAAGGTAGAAAACTTAGTAGCGCAATCGCCAATTCCCATGACCATAAAGTCCGGTGGTTCAGAACGGGACGGTTTTGTTTTTCTTACTCTAACAGTACCCGATAAAAATACTACTAAGTCTGCTTATGGCGGGCAGTTACGTTTGTATGATGTCCATATTGCTAAGATGTTTGAAGTAACCCATTTTTTATGCAGACGGTTTGGCTCAAGCACTTCTTTTAAAGGACATGAATGGTTTTATTTTGCTGACAATGGCCGAATTAATATGGGCCGATTCCGAATTACTTGCCAGTTAGCTGCAAATATTGCCAATGCTTATGGTTTAGGCCAACCAGAACGTACATCAATTGGGTTAGATACCGAAGGTGGACCCCCTCAATCCACAACAGATTTTATTCCTACACTTAATATCACCGGCAATAAAATAGACCAATGGATGAATTTTACCGAAAGATTTCAACCCATTAAAAGATAGAAATTAATAGACTTTAATAAATTTTGCAATTAAATGGGGCAAACGAAAGCTATCGGTGAACTCCAAGATGCCCTTTCCAAACAGTTTATAAATGTGTTAACCTTTCTGTACACTTGCAAACCGAATTCTCTTCACCAATTAACATTATTAAATCCCCTAAAAATGCTAAAATTAGAATCGTAAACAGACACATTTCTGATATATTCAGGCGGGATTTTAATTCCCGTCTTTTCTACAAAAATTTCTAGCATTACGCTTTCCTGAATAGTTATTATTAAAACCGTATATTGAGACCGATATAATTTTTTAGCTTCGGTTAAAGAACCTATGCTTATTGAATTTTTGTTGCCAAAAATATATACAAAATACCGCGAGATGCCGTATTCAAATGCAGATATTTTTTCGGCTTTTTTATTAACAACCGTCTATCGCATCCTCGTACAAACTATTTGGCCATCAAAATCGGGCGGTTGGTAGGCTCTGCATAAAAATTAGTAACCAGTCGATAGTGTGTACCACTCGCTTCTACTATTTCAAATTGGGCTTCTAATTTTGCCCACACTCTTGAATTGAGCCCACCTTGGTAACTATGGTAAAAACTGCTTGTCTGGGACAGTTCCATCTTGACATACTCTAGTTCACCCGGCATCCAAAAATCAGTCATTACCCTTTTTGTCGCTTGAGATGGTTCTGTTTGCAGTAAATCAGCCATTGGTGCATTTATCCAAAGCTGTCGATCATCACTCATCCGCACCAAACTCATTGGCCGCTCAGTTTCTACCATTCGCTCTAAGATATGGAGCAACTCTTTATCAATAAGAGGATGAGTGGGCCCATATACTGCATTGCAAATTCGCTCAAATGTCTGAGGATTAATAGCAGAACTAGGAGTTTTTATTGCTTTTTTCGGATTGGGGCGATTTTTTTTAGCCCAAGCTGCGGGGATTTCATAAGGCTCAGAATCACCGGGGAGAAAAATTTGGCACCACTGCCGCTTTGTTGCCGCTGCACTTGCTGCCAAAGTAGATGCACCGGCCAGTAGCGCTTCCAAAATCAACGGTAAATCAGGATGTTCCTCAAGACGCAAAACCAAAGCCTCTTTGGTAAAAGCTGGGATTGCTAGAAGCAAAGCATCTTCGCAGGTATATTTTTTCATAAACAAGAAGCACCTGAGTGGCAATGGTGATCTTCCAAAGAATCGTGATAATCCCGTTCACGCATGGTACTCAAAACTTTAGAGTTGAGGCCAACTTTCCGCAGAATTCGTGAGAGCTTAACAATCTCACCATCGGTTGGTCGTTGCCCGGTAGCAATAGCAGCCATACGCTCAAACTCAATCCCGCATTTATCGCTTAAAGTTGCGGGATCTAATAAATCGACAATCTCAGCAATGGACATTCGATAAAAGCGAGCATATAAAGAATCTTTAAGAAGCTGGCCTCCAAAACCAGACAGGGAAACCCCATCTGCTATGGGTTCTAAAAACTCCCTCAACCCCTCAATATCAATATTTAGCCTATCAGGCATTCCACTTCACCTTTGTTTATAAACCTTTTCTTGATTTTAACAAAACTAGCAAACCCCTTCCCAAACTGGCACAGCCTCCCTTTACTCATTGAAAGTTTAAATCATAATGATAAAAATTGTATTATTCTGACAAAAACGTTATCATAACGATAAAATGAATTCTAACAACCTACCCAACGCTCAAAAAAAGGGACGGGCTAACCCGTCCACTGTAAGAGTTTTCTGATTTAAGAGGCGAGTCCCCATGAGTACATCTACTGCCGTCAGTTTCTACCCCTATAAGTCCCAGCCGCTTAAGCTTTACGCTTCTGGGGCAACATCTGCTGATTCCTTTTTTCCCTGCTCAAGCAACATCAATAAGCGCTCAGAAGCTTTCAGGCTGACTAAAGTAAGTTCTTTCTCAGTAAAGTTTGCCAAAAGCTCAATAACATCATTAACATCTCGTTCTGGTTTGTTCTCTCGCCGCGTAAGCGACTCCTTTATCAAGACAACGGCAGCATTGCTCACGCTGGCATACGGATACTCTGCCAGTTCCTCTAACGCTGAGCGCATTTCTTGGGGAATCACAAGAGACAGCCGAACTAAGTTTTTACTCACCACAAAATTCCTAGTTTCAAGGGGATTACAGATTAAAAATACCTCTTACCACATATTACTCTGTCCAATAAAAAAACTTATTTCCTTACAGCCTCAAAAATATTATGGTCTGTTATGTTAAAATAATAGTAAAGATGCTTTTTGCGTCTGTGTTATGGAAGGCAAGTAAAAAAAACGGGAAGTTTGCGGCTTCCCCCATAAAAAATAGCCATTCAAGAGTATCACCATGAACACATCATGCGCCATCAAATTTCCTGTGGGCACACCCAAAGCCCTTATTACGGAAGCATTAGAGAGTTTGCCGTTGTTCCACCGGCTTCTGGAAACGAACCGAGCATTTATAGAGATGGAAGAATCCATTAGCCTGCTGGATCTAAAAGAAAAGCT
>NZ_JAMXEX010000073.1 GCF_025370775.1 Ancylothrix sp. D3o
AGGAGATTACTGATTTTCTGGATAGTTATTTGAGGGAATAACTAAGATGAGTTTGCTGTTGTTCTATGGTGATGGTAGTACAAACTGCTAAAAGGTGGGCTTATTTAGACAGGCCGGTGGAACCTCGAAGGCCGGTGGAACCTCAAAGGCCGGTGGAACCTCAAAGGCCGGTGGAACCTCAAAGGCCGGTGGAACCTCAAAGGCCGGTGGACAATGTGATTAATCAAGGAATTGGAAAATTGCACCTGTTAGGCTTCTGGTGTGAGGTTTAAACCCCGATAAACTTGCTCAATGGGAAAGCTGAGGTTAATGCTTTTAAGTGCTATGGTGTCGCCTTCTTGGTAGCTGATAATCAACCAATTGCCTGCCTCGTCCTTATGGTACAAGTCTATTTGGATGCCGGTGGAACTGACTAATAGATAGTCAATCAACGCAGGGTTTTTGCGATACATCCTAAATTTACTGCCCCTGTCAAATGCTTCTGTGCCGGCAGAGAGAACTTCGACAATTAAGCAGGGGTAAGTAATATATTGAGTGGTGGTTTTGTCCCGGTCGTCGCAGGTAACACTAATATCAGGGTGGGTATAGTTATTTGTACCACAAATGTTTACTCGCAAATCTGAGTTGCCGGTGTCGCAACCACTTCCTTCTAAATGGTTAACAAATAAGGTAATCAGTCGGACTGCGATACGGCCATGATTTACACTACTACCAGTTATGCCATGAACTTGACCATCAATATATTCGTATTTTTCGAGTTGCTGGGATTCCCAAACAAAGTATTCTTCGGGGGTAAGCTGTGGGGGGTTATCTTTGCCGGTGCTCATCTTCCTGGCCTCTTCTTATAATTGTATAAACTCTTTGCAATCTGGGTTCAGTATTGTATTTATATTGGTGGTATTCTTGACGAATTTGCTCTAGGGCTTCGAGGCGTTTTAAGGGTGGCTGACTTTGCCAATACTGAAAGTCGTTAGTCTGTTTTTTGTTGGTGGTCTTACAAATTACTTTTTCCATTCCACATATTTAATAGTATAGGGGTTGAGTTTGGGGATTGATGGCTATCAAAGAATGGCTACTTTCTATTACTCTTCAGGACTTTACTAACTAAAGCTAATGCTAGATTGTTTCAAGGCCGGCCTCAATAAAAGCTCTGTTTAAATCCTCCACTAACCCAATAGATTCAGCCTGGTTATGGAGGTAAGCTTTATCTAAAGAGTCTCCCTGTACTTTTAATATACCTAATATATCTCGCCATTGTTTCTCAGAATAGTTAGACTTTCGCCACGATAATTTATTAAGTATTAAATCTTCTGGGGAGGCCAGAAAAACAGTTGCACCTGTCGGAATTTGATATTGTTGGCGTCGTTCCAGCTTCCGCCGTTCCAACTCTGAATTTTCCGCAATCATTAAATCAGCACGAGAGATTGTTTGAATATGAGTAATTTGTAAGGTTCGCATTCTGCCAGAAATTACATCATCTACACCGGCCACATAAAAGCCAGCTTGTTCTAATTCTGAAATAAATGGGCTTAAGCATTCAGGAATAACTGAAATGACAATATCTAAATCCCTTGTAGTGCGGACTTCCCCGTAAGCAATAGCAGCTACTCCGCCGGTAATATAATAAGGAATATTAAAAGCTTCAAAAATTGGGTGGAGAATTTCAGCCAGAGCAATCGAATCTTGTATCCAAGTCATTTCATCTCCGGTGGGAATATAGTGTTGGGGACAATCTTCTGCTAACCAGGCGTGAGCTAGTTTTTGAGCAAATTCTGGTTGGTTTAAATTAGAAAAGCGTTTGCGGAAACAGTTTATGGCAAAACGACGAGCATTTTGGTTCATCGCGCTTCCCATCCCTAATCTCTGTTCTGGCGTTCGCTGTTTTAATAGCCAAAACTGTAATAAATCAACTTCAGGAGTTGTATCTGAAGATTGTGGTTGATACCCTGGCTTTATTGTAAATTTAGGTAAAGCTTGAGTCATGGATTAAGTTGGAATTTAGGAGCCAACAGTTCAGTAGAAAAGAGTAAGTTGTGGGAAATGACGGTAAATAATATATGTTGTTGGGTTCTCAGACGCTATAACCCAACAACACATAGATGTTAATTTTGAGTAGCTTTTCGTTTAGCATTCCCTCGTTGGCGTGCTGCTTCAAAGCTGCGATTATTTTCTGCTTCCAAAAGAGCAATAAATCGATCTAATTCTGCGATATTTCTATCCATCCGCTGTACGACTTCACGCAAACGGGCAACAGAACGTGCCCTCGTCTCAGCATCAGGAATTCTGGGTTGATTAGTCATGGTAAATTCCAGTTCCTCTTGATATCTTGGATACTTGCCTCTACTGCTTCTATAGTAGCATCAGCTTCATCGATATATCGAGTAAGTAGGTCTAAAGTATCAGTAGAGGCTACAGGCTGGGCATCATAAATGCGCCGTAATATAATGTAGAATCTGGAATAGTAAGAATCAGCCCTTTCTCGAATACTTTGTAATTCCTCTAATTCAGGAATCGTTTCTTCTGTCTCGCCAAATTGTTCAAATAATATAAATTCAAGTAAGCCGGCTTCATCAATCTTTTCTAAGAATTGTTGCTGTAAACTTAAAATCTTCGTTACCGTTTCTGATGGTAGTCTTGCCATGTAGATAACCTGTATTTTTAGCTAAGATAGTATATCATTAATGTCTTATCAACACCAGTATTAAGAATCTCTTTAGAGAATTTGATGAGCTTCTAAAGCTCGTTCAATAGTATTCCGATACTCTTCTATTCTATCCATTTAACAATCTCCTCCCTTTCTGGATTCAAAGTAATAAAAATACTATAGCGATTTCAAAGATGAGTATGTTCAAGATGAATAACAACATCTCCACCTGCCACAGAGATGCCATTTTGCCAAAGCTCATACTCACTAATATCAACATCTTCATCCCAGACTAACCCATAACCACCTTCCTCAATTCTAAAGTTTTTAAAAACTACAGGATTATGGAGTTTAGCAAACAACGGCTTCTCTAGCAATTTAGAAATGTCGTATTTTCTGAATTCATCATTGCTAAATTTTACAACCAAAGTTCGATTATCAATAGCTTGTGCCCAAAGAATCCGAGGATATTTCATAAATAATAATTCTGATAAATAAATTTCTATCCCCCATAAACTGGGACTGCTATGGGGGAGTAGAGGGATGAAGGGGCTATGGATACTCAGACGTGAGTATTTAAGAAAGACCGGCAGCCTTCAATTTTTCAGCAACTCTTATCTGAGCCAAACGTTTTTCATATTTTTGGTCTATTTCCAATGTAAAGTCGCACAATTCTTTAGCTTTTTGTTCGGTTAATTTGGCAAGTTCAAGTATTTCTGCTAGTTCGCGTTGTTCCTGTTCGCTCATTGATGGTTGGGTCATTGTCCATTCTCCTGCGTGAGTTTTCAGATCCCCTCACTTATTTTAGCTTCCGCTACCTGTTTATTCTTGGTTTGTGTTTAAGTAATTACTCTTTAAATTTACCATCGGCCTGCTGATAAAAACTGCGTAACTCCGTCAGATTTTTAGATGGTTGGTTGTAATAGCTTTTCCCTTCAGCAGTGGGGAAAGATGCCCAGGTAGGCGCAACTTTAAACACAGCATCATCAAACCGGCCAGCCACAATATCTTGGTATGCACCGGCCTGTTTAATTAATTGGACAGCCGCTAAGTCTTGGGATTGTGGGCTAAAATCAGGGAGATTTAGTTTATTTACCAGTTCGTCCCATGTTTGTTTAAGAATTTGGTATTTACCGGCTGCCGTACTGCACAAAGGTTTACCCTTATACAGTGAGCAATTCTTGATATTAGGATGTGCTTTAAATGAATTGAACAGTTGGCCGGTGAACATCATCCGATAACCATTTGGGCCGGCAGTACCCTCGGCAAAAGCAATTGTTTGCAAAAAAGCTCTAACATTCTCATTTTTAATTGCTTCTGATAGCGGATGACTGGATAGAGTTGTTTCTGTGGGTGCCCGTGTTGGATTAGGTTGACCGATAATGGCTAATCCTAAAGTGGAAATGGCGATGATTGAGAGGCCGGTGGGATTTATCATAGCCGGTTTTCCCTCCACAGTTTTTCTAATTGGCTTTCATTCATCCCCGGTTTAACTTGTGTGCTGTAGAGCATTTTGATTAACTTTTTATCCAGGGATGAATACTGGTTAATATCTGTCCAACCTTGATAAAAAATGCTGTCTGGATATTTTTCAGAATCCGCCGGCAACCCAAACGCCTGTGTTAATTCTTCTCTGATTAAATGGGAACGTTCTTTTTGAGTAACCCCTGTGGTGGAGATTTTAATCTCCGCGCCCGTTATCTGTTTGGTTTCATCCCAGTTCAACCAGAAGAATCCGCTATTGCCTGGTTGATAAGTGGGAATGAATTTCTGAAACTCTGCTTCTGGGGTAAACCGGATTCGCATATTACCAGTGTTGGGTTTAACGAATTCTATTGGTAAATTAGTTAGTAGCTCTAATTCACGGGTGACAGCTTCCACTGTTTCTAAATCTGCGGGAGTGGGAAGACCGGCTATCTCTAGCTTTATGGGAACCATCCATTTCTTAATGAACCCATTACCTGAACTGCCAAACTCAGATTTTAGTGCTACTTCTTTGAAATACTCAAATGTTTTATCTGCGGTTACATCAGGAAAAGTGGAAGTTTCTTGGCTGTTTAGTTGGGATTTGGTTGGGGAGGCATCATACCAAACAGCTATT
>NZ_JAMXEX010000074.1 GCF_025370775.1 Ancylothrix sp. D3o
CCATTTGCGTCCTCGTAGTTAGAAGCAATCACTCTTTCAACAAAAGCCGGTGGTAAAATCGAATTGGCCGGTTGCCAAACAGATTGGTTATTTGGCTGGCTTCTGGACATCATAACTAGCAGAAAAACCAAAACAAAAGACACCAGGCTTACTAGCAAAAAAGAGAATTTAGGAAGACGTAAGTGCATAAATTACCTCCCACATTTAGATGTAAGGGTGGCTTGTTGGTAAGTTCCGGCTACTTTTTGACCATAAGAGCGAACAGTCAAACCACCATGAACATCACTCGCACCGGAATCAATGGGAATAGCCGGCCCACCAAAGTGCATTTGTCCTACTCGTTCAATTAAACGCTGGCCGATAAAGGGTTGATCAGTTTGCGGATCTATTTCACTGGATGCGCGATTAATCAAAGTCGAAGATTCAGCTTCAAATAAAGCATTTTGGTCAGCATCATTGAAATATTCAAACATCTCTTGTCCACCCACCGGCTCCCCAGAATCAAGCTTTTGTAAAAAAGCTCCCCCGCCTGGTTTACTGGCGATAGTTTTACGAACATCCTCACGGTAGGACATCATTTGATGAGTTCCTAAAGGACGACCACAATTACCGGCTACACAAGACCACGCACCGACTGAATCATAATCGCCTTCAATTTCTGAAATAGCAGTTGATAAAGCAGACATATTAACCCCTCCATAGCTTGCACAATTCCCAAGTTGTTGTTGTGTAAAAGTTTGACCATTAAAAGAAGGTTGTGCAGAATTATTACGTCGTTCAGTAGAGGGATCTGGTGCATTCGTACTTACACTACCCCCGTCCGTTTGTGCATCTTTCCAGTCAGCCGGCCCTAAAAACACCATGCTGGTTTTTTCTTCATAACTGAACCAAGGAACCGGCCCAATAAAGTAGGGAGTGCAGCCCAAATCAACAAAAGCGTTACGAATACAAATGCGGAAAAATAGGGCAGTATTAAACCGGCCTTGTGTCTCGGAAACATCCCAAATTGCTAGTTTAAATGCTTCTCCAAACGGATGCCGGCCAGTTGGTTCCATCCCATTATTAACAGATGCTAAAATTCCATGACCGCCTCTGACTTCTTGGTATTTACCAGATACCCATTGATGACCACGCACTGATTCATTACCAGCAAATTCAACATGAGCACAATCTTGATAGCAGGGGACACTAAACCCCTCAACATCTGAACCTGACATTGTACGGGTGGTGCGATGTTCTTTGTTGCCAAAGACAATATCAACCTGGCCGGTTGAAGTACCCACCGGCATTATAGGATTAGGAAATTCTGAAAAAGGAACATCTGGCAACCCCGGTACTTGTTCAACCGGCACAGCTTGCCAATTCTGAAAATTACCTAACTGTGCTAATTGTAAGTTAGGGATATCACTAATTGGATATTGGTCTAATGGTAAAGAAGCTAATGGTAGTTCCCCTAATTGTGGAGAAGCTGCCAGTAATTGAGAAAGTGTTTGAGAACTATCAACGCCCATTGGAACCTGGGTGGTTAGCAAATCAAGGACAGGTTTAACTTGGTCAACAGGAAAATCACCCAGCCCCGGAACCGCTTCAACTAAACTTTGGAGATTTTGAAATTTCATTACCCCAAAATCTGAAAGGCGGAGATTATCAAAAGTCTGGCCAACAAATCCAGCGATTTTAGATAAATCAAATTCTTGTAGCCGAAACGAATCTTGGAAATCTCCAATCATCGTAAAAGATGCTGGATTTTGGCCCCTCTGCCAACTTCTTGAAGGGTCATATCCCAAACGAGTTACCATATCCGGTGTGGCAGTAAAACTTCCCCCTTCTGTTATTGGAGGCATAGAACTAAAAGTAATCTGGCCCCAATCAGGAAGCGCTACCCCATTCCATGAAAGCGTAGAAACTGGAGAATTTGGATTACCAATTTGACCCCCCGGTGGTGCTGGTGATGTCGGTGCTGCCGGTGATGTGGGGGGTGCCGGAGTTTGAGAAAAACCCCGGCCTTGAAACACAAGCAACAACCCTGAAAGAAACAAAGTTAAAGATAATCCAAAAAGAAACCAATATAACTTTCGCCAAACTGAATTTATTCTAAACATAAATCCCCCACTAAATTTGATTGGCTCTGATATCTTGAGAACCCAATTGCTGTAACTTCATTACCAAATCTTGAGAAATCCCCGCTGCTCTCATTGCCATCTCTGGGGATTGACCGGCCTTTATACGAGAAAGAAAATCATTGATTCGATTCCACAGTTGAGACCCGGAAATTAAAAGAGAACGTTGAACGGCCACTTGAATACCTCGCTCAATCCCTACTATAGAAATTGTGGAAGCAGTTGGTGTTGAATTTAATACAGGTAAAGTAGCAGGGGATGGCGAAGCTCCTCTTAAAGTAGGACTACCAATAATTTGAACAGTGTAGTAACCCACTTTCTCAGAGGGATGAACTTTAAACAGGTAAACTTGAGAACCACCAGAACCATTTGATACTAAAGTTAATAGAGAGTGGTTAGCAGCAGGTAATCCTTCAAAGTCTAAGCGTTCAATCAGTTTTAAGTGGACGAGGGTAGCCGGTCTATTGGTCTCACATTTTTTGGCTATTCCTTCCAGACAACCATCAGCATCTAGGGTGACAAAAGCTGGATTATCTAGCCAAGCTTTCTGGATAATTTCACCAGAAGGAACCATAATATTTACACCGGCACCAGGAGCAACTTCAATATTCGTTGGCGGAACACCAACCCCTGATGCTTGCTCCCTCGTCAAACGCAACACACTATTAGCAAAAGCCGATTCTCCAAAAGAAACCGTTAATGCCAGGCTCAAAAGCAAACCCGTCAAAGGAAGTTTGAACATAATTTATCAAGATTGTTAAAGTGGAGAAGTATTGTTGAAGTTGGAAATTATTGTTGGAGTTGGAAACTGGAGTTAATAAAAACCTGAACACCTGTCCCTTGTTCGATATACCAAAGGGGAGGCCGGCTTTCAATTTCTTGAATGGCGCGCTCATTGCGTCGTGTATTAGATTCTAAAATCGGTGAAAATCCGCCTTCTAATACGGCACCTAAAATATTGGGAGAACCACGTTCTACGGTACTACCACCACCACCAAACCCAGAATAACTGCTTTCACGTTGGGGCCGGTTCAATACTTCACCAACTTTTGCAGCAGCGCCTAAACCAAATGTTTGTAGATCCCGGCCAAATAAACCAGAATCATCTCGTCGGCGTTCTGCTATTAAGGGTTCTCCATCTTCCCCACGAATAGAGATTGCACCAGTCGGTAAACGGTACTCAACTTGTCCATCTATTAAAGCAACCCCAACAGCCTCCACTAACCCATTTTTCTGAACATTTTTTACTTCAAACACAACTTGAGATGAAGCTGGAAATAATACTGCACCATCTGAAGCAAGCAACGGGTTAGAAAGAGCAACCACAAATCTTTGAGCAATATTCCCGGTTTGGTTTTGCCTATTACCAGAATCAATTGCTGCCACCGGCGTCACTAATTGCCCTGGTACAAGTTGGCCCACCTTTATAAAATTATTACCAGCAATCCCTACTGTATTAGGATTAATTGAACCAGCTTCATCATAAGCAGTAGGTTCAAGAAAACCTGTAGAGACGTTCTGCCAGAACGTCTGTACATCTGTTGAAGTTGAAACAGCAACACTGGTGGGGGCAGATGGTTCTGTTGTTTGAGGTGTTTCTGATAAAATTGCTTGTTCTTCTTCAGATAAAGGCTGGCGGGAAACCACCAATTCTGGAGGTGTTAGTTCGCTTGATAATGCTGTCGAATTAACCGGCGGAGGCGAGATAGAGTGAGCAACGGGAACACCGGCCAAAGTTACTGGTTCAGTCGGTGTATCGTAGGGAGACAGAACCCTATTTTGTACAGGGATATTACTACCAGATAGGGCCGGCTGATTATTCAAATTAACACCAGGATAACCACCAGGATTAAATGCTGTATTAACACCCCTATTCATACCAACATTTACCCCAGGAATAATGCCATTTGAAGGATCTCCTTCCCCCACAGCATCGTATGCACCCAACTGTGCCAAACGTTGCCAACGTTCTTCTGCTGAATAAGCCGGCCTCGTTGGTGTTTCTTGGCTCTTAGATGGGGATGCCGGCCTTGATACTGGCGTTGGTGTCGGTGGACTTGATGCCGGTCTTGATACTGGCGTGGGAGATTGTGCCGATGTGGGTGCCGGTGTACTAGAAGCCGGTCTTGGTACTGGTGTGGCTGCTGGTGTACTTGGGGCCGGTCTTGGTACTGGTGTGGCTGCCGGTGTTGATGTTGATGTTGGTCGTGGTGCCGGTGTACTTGGTACCGGTGTTGCCATACTCCTCGATGCTGGTATGGGTGCTCCACTGGATGCCGGTCTACTAGATGATGGTGCCGGTCTA